>NZ_DATAGM010000353.1:0-3522 GCF_036263695.1 Phenylobacterium sp. | reverse complement strand
GAAGCCGAGCGCGGCCAGGGCCCCCGCACCCGCGCCCGGAACAAGGAAATCAACACCGGAAAGGTCTAGGCCCCGCTGCTTCCCTCCCCGCGCAGGGGAGGGAAGCCTCTACTCCACGCCCAGCTCCCGCCGCACGAACCGATACGTCTCGCGCTTCTCGCAGGCGCAGGCGCGCATGCGGCCCTTCTGATCCCACCAGACCAGCAGCGGGTAGGCGAAGTCGACGCCGTTGTCGGCCATCAGCGGGACGAGCTTGTCCACCAGGCCGCGGCCGGCCTCGACCACCGCGGTGCGGGCCGGATCGCCGTCGGCCGGCGGAATGCCGGGCGCGGTCCATGCGGCCGCCGGCATCGCCTCCCACCGCTCCATCAGCTCCCAACTGCGGGTCAGCCACAGCTCGGCCACCGTGGCCCGTTCGGCGGGCGTCGACTTGGGCAAGCCGTTCACGTCGCGCCGAGCGATCTCGATCACGCGGGTGTCCACGCCGGCGGCGTGCAGGTCCGGGAACTGCTCGGCCTTGAACCGCAGGCAGTCCGGGCAGGTGCGGAACGAAACCATGTAGAGCTTCGACCCCTTCAGGCCGGGCGAAACCCAACCCGCCTCCTGCTCAAGCAGCCGTGCGATTTCCGGCGCGTGGCGCTCGATCGTCTTTGGCCGCCAGCGGAGGTCATAGTTCCACCAGGCCCAACCGGCCGCGCCGGCCAGGGCGACGGCGAGCAGCAGGACGGCGATCGCCGTCAGACGCGTTCTACTCATCTACTGAGTCCCCTCAGCGCATCGTCGGGATGATGAAGGCGCTGTCCTCGACGGAACCCTCCGGCCAGCGGGCGGTCACCGTCTTGACCTTGGTGTAGAAGCGCACGCCCTCCATGCCGTGCTGGTTGGCGTCGCCGAACACCGAGCGCTTCCAGCCGCCGAAGGTGTGGTAGGCGACCGGCACCGGGATCGGCACGTTGATGCCGACCATGCCGACGTTGACCCGGCTGGCGAACTCGCGGGCGGCGCGGCCGTTGCGGGTGAAGATCGCGACGCCGTTGCCGTAGGCGTGGTTGGAGGGCAGGGCCAGGGCCTCCTCGAAGCTCTCCGCGCGGGCGATCTGCAGCACCGGTCCGAAGATCTCGTCCTGATAGGACTTCATCTGCGGCGTGACGCGATCGAACAGAGTCGGGCCGATGAAGAAGCCCTTCTCGAAGCCCTGGAGCGCAAAGCCGCGGCCGTCGACGACCAGCTCGGCGCCTTCGTCGACGCCCAGCTGGATGTAGTCCTCCACCCGCTTGCGGTGGGCGGCGTTGACCACCGGGCCGTACTGGGCGGCCACGTCGGTGGAGACGCCGACCTTCAGGCCCGCCACCTCCTCCACCAGCCGCTCGCGCAGCGCCTCGGCGGTCTTCTCGCCGACGGGCACGACCACCGGCAGCGCCATGCACCGCTCGCCGGCCGAACCAAAGGCGGCGCCGACGATATCCTTCACCGCCTGATCGAGGTCCGCGTCCGGCAGGATCACGCCGTGGTTCTTGGCCCCGCCCATGGCCTGGCAGCGCTTCCCGTGGGCGGCCGCCTCCCGGTAGACGTAGTGGGCGATGTCGGAGGAGCCGACGAAGCTCACCGCGGCGATCGCCGGGTGCTGCAGGATGGCGTCCACCGCCGCCTTGTCGCCGTGCACGACGTTGAGCACGCCGGCCGGCGCGCCGGCCTCTATCATCAGCTCGGCCAGGCGCACCGGGACCGAGGGGTCCTTTTCCGAGGGCTTGAGGATGAAGGCGTTGCCGCAGGCGATGGCCACGCCGAACATCCACATCGGGATCATCGCCGGGAAGTTGAACGGGGTGATCCCGGCCGCCACGCCCAGCGGCTGGCGCATGGAATAGACGTCGATCCCGGGGCCCGCGCCCTCGGTGTACTCGCCCTTCATGGCGTGCGGGATGCCGCAGGCGAACTCGATCACCTCCAGGCCCCGCTGGATGTCGCCCCTGGAGTCGGCGATCACCTTGCCGTGCTCGGAGGAGAGCAGGGTCGCGAGCTCGTCCATCCGCGCCTCAACGAGGCGCTTGAATTCGAACATCACCCGGGCCCGCCGCTGCGGATTGACCTGGCCCCACTCGGCCTGCGCCCGGACGGCGGCCTGCACGGCGGCGTCGATCTCTCCGGCGGTGGCGAGCGCCACTCTGGCCTGCACCTCGCCGGTGTTCGGATCGAACACGTCGCCGAACCGGCCCGAGGCGCCCGGCCGCGCCGCCCCGTCGATGAAATGGTGGATGTCACGCATGTGTGGAGTCTTAGGCCGGGTCCGGCGGACGGGCTAGTTGATCTCGCCGCGGGTCAGGCGCATGGGGGCGCGCATGTCACGCGAGGCGATGCGGCTGATCATCGAAGGGCGGGTGCAGGGCGTCGGCTACCGCTGGTGGACGGTGCGCGAAGCGGCCGCGCTCGGCCTCGACGGCTGGGTGCGCAACCGGCGCGACGGCAAGGTCGAGCTGTTGGCTGTCGGCGAAAAGGGCGCCCTCCAGCGCCTGGCCGAACTCTGCCACGAAGGCCCGCCCGGCGCCCGCGTCCTCCGCGTCGACCGCCTCGCCGGCGAGGATGACGGCAGCCAGGGTTTCGAGGAGCGGGCGACGGTGTGAGACCACACCCCGGCGAGAGCCGGGGCCCAGACCGCCGCATGAGCAGCCGTGAGGCCGGTTGGATCCCGACTTGCGTCGGGATGGGCGGAATTCGGTAGGGTCCGGGCAAAACGAGGTCGGACAAAGCCCGCGAAAACCAGTCACCACAGCAGCTTGCCCACCCTCGCGACGCGCGCGATGTTCCGCACAATGACAGTCGCCGCGGCCACGACCACTGCTCAGCGCCGGCGGGCGCACATCATCGACGTGCTGATCGAGGAGCGCGCGCCGAAGCTGTCGTCGAGCCCCGCCTGGCCGCTGATCCGGCCGGCGCTCTATTCGGTACTTCACTACCGCAAGGCCCGGCGGATGGCCGACCACATCGCCCCGCTGCCCGGCAAGACGGCGCTGGAGCACATCTCGGAGCAGCTGGCGCTGAAGGTCCGGGCCTGCGGCCTGGAGCGCATACCGGAGCGCGGCCGGGTCATCCTGATCGCCAACCACCCCACCGGCATCGCCGACGGCATCGCGCTCTACGATGCGGTCAAGGGGCGCCGGCCGGACATCTGCTTCTACGCCAACTCCGACGCCCACCGGGTCTGCCCCAGCTTCGACGACATCCTGATCCCGGTGGAGTGGGTGGAAGCCAAGCGCACCCGCGAGCGAACCCGCACGACCCTGCAGCAGACCAAGGCGGCCATGGAGGCCGAGCGGGCGCTGGCCATCTTCCCGTCCGGGCGGCTCGCCCGCCGCGCGCCGGATGGGACGCTGGCCGACCCGCCGTGGATGACCAGCGCGCTTTCGATCGCCCGCAAGTACGAGACCCCCGTGGTCCCGGTGCACGTCGCCGGGCCGTGGTCGACGATGTTTCATTTCTTCAACCGCTTCTCGGCTGAGCTTCGGGACATCACCCTGTTCCATG
>NZ_DATAGM010000352.1:0-13783 GCF_036263695.1 Phenylobacterium sp. | reverse complement strand
AACATCCACGCCCACTACGACCTGGGGAACGCCTTCTACTCCCGCTGGCTGGACGAGACGATGACCTACTCGTCCGCTCGCTACGCCGCGCCCGGCCAGCCGCTGAGCGAGGCCCAGCGCAACAAGTACCGCACGCTGGCGCAGAGCATCGGCCTGCAGTCCGGCCAGCACGTCCTGGAGATCGGCTGCGGCTGGGGCGGCTTCGCCGAGTTCGCCGCCGGCGAGGTGGGCGCCAAGGTCACCGGCATCACCATCTCCAGGGAGCAGTACGACTTCGCCCGTGAGCGGCTGTTCCGCCAGGGTCTGAACGAGAAGGCCGAGATCCGCTTCGTCGATTACCGCGACGTGGACGGCCAGTTCGACCGCGTGGCCTCCATCGAAATGTTCGAGGCGGTCGGCGAGAAGTACTGGCCCGCCTACTTCGGCAAGATCGCCCAGGTGCTCTCGCCCGGCGGCCGAGCGGGTCTGCAGATCATCACCATCAAGGATGAGCTGTTCGAGGGCTATCGGCGGCGGATGGACTTCATCCAGAAGTACATTTTCCCCGGCGGCATGCTGCCATCCGAAGCGCGGCTGGCGCGCGAGACCCGCGCGGCGGGGCTGACGTGGGAGGGCCTCTCACGGTTCGGCCTGGATTACGCCGACACCCTGGCCGATTGGCGCCGGCGTTTCGACGGGGCCTGGGACGAGATCCGCCCGCTCGGGTTCGACGAGCGGTTCCGGCGGCTCTGGCGGTTCTACCTCAGCTATTGCGAGGCAGGGTTCCGCACCGGCCAGACCAACGTGGTGCAACTCTCGCTCGCGAAGGCCTGATCGCCCCCCTACCGGGAAACGGCGGCGCTGATTAAGTAGCGGCCATGACCATCGCCGCCAGCGTGCTCGACGCCATCGGGAACACCCCGCTCATCCGCCTGCGCCACGCCAGCGAGGCCACGGGTTGCGAGATCCTCGGCAAGGCCGAGTTCATGAACCCCGGCCAGTCCGTGAAGGACCGGGCGGCGCTCTACATCGTTCGTGACGCGGTGCAGAAAGGGCTGCTGAAGACCGGCGGTCGGATCGTCGAAGGCACGGCGGGCAACACAGGCATCGGCCTTGCCATGGTGGCCAAGGCGCTTGGCTACAACTGCACCATCGTCATGCCCAACACTCAGAGCCAGGAGAAGAAGGACGCGGTCCGGCTCTACGGCGCCGAGCTGATCGAGGTGGACGCGGTCCCCTATTCCAACCCCAACAACTACGTCCGCTACTCCGGCCGGCTCGCCGAGGAGCTGGCCGCCAAGGAGCCGGCCGGCGCGGTCTGGGCCAACCAGTTCGACAACGTCGCCAACCGCGAGGCCCACGTCGCCGGGACGGGTCCGGAGATCTGGGCGCAGACCGAGGGGAAGGTCGACGGCTTCATCTGCGCGGTGGGCTCGGGCGGCACCCTGGCTGGGGTCGCCGAGGCGCTGCGGGCGCGCAAGCCGGATGTGACCATCGGCCTGGCCGACCCCTACGGAGCCGCCCTCTACAGCTACTACACCGACGGCGAACTGAAGTCCGAAGGCAGCTCGATCAGCGAAGGTATCGGCCAGGGACGCATCACCGCCAACCTCGAGGGCCTCAAGGTCGATAAGGCCTACCGGATCGGCGACGAGGAGATGATGCTGGCGATCTACGACATGGTCGAGCACGAAGGCCTGGCCATGGGCGGCTCTACCGGCATCAACGTCGCCGGAGCGGTCCGGATGGCCAGGGACATGGGCCCGGGCCACACCATCGTGACCGTGCTCTGCGACCAGGGCGCCCGCTATCAGAGCAAGATCTACAATCCGCAGTTCCTTCGCGAGAAGGCCCTGCCCCTGCCCCACTGGCTGTGATGGCCGGGCCGCTGGTCAGCACCGACGCGCTCGCCGCCCGCCTGGGCGATCCGGGCCTTCGCGTGGTCGACGCCAGCTGGTTCCTGCCCACTGATCCGCGCAGCGGCCGCGACGCCTACCTCGCCGCCCATATTCCCGGCGCGGTGTTCTTCGACATCGACCAGATCGCCGACAAGTCGAGCGGCCTGCCGCACATGCTGCCGCCCCCGCAAGCGTTCGCCGAGGCGGCCGGTCGGTTGGGCCTGCCCCGAGAAGCGGAGGTCGTCGTCTACGACGCCCAGGGCATCTTCTCGGCGCCACGCGTCTGGTGGACGCTGAAGGTGATGGGTTACCCCCGCGTCGCGGTGCTGGACGGCGGCCTCAAGAAGTGGCGCGCCGAGGCCCGGCCCGTTGAGTCCGGCGATGTGGCCCCGACGTCTGCCGCCGTCACGGCCAGCTTTGATCCCCGAGCCGTCCGCGATTTTGAGGCCGTCCGCCACGCCCTCGCCAGCGGCGAGGCCCAGGTCGTGGACGCCCGCCCCGCCGCCCGCTTCCGCGGCGAGGCGCCGGAGCCGCGTCCTGGCCTGCGCGCCGGCCACATGCCGGGCGCCCGCAACCTGCCCTGGTCGGCCGTCGTCCGCGAGGACGGCACGCTGAAGCCGCCCGCCGAGCTTCGCGCCGCCTTCGAGGCCGCCGGCCTGGACCTCTCCCGGCCGATGATCGCCAGCTGCGGCTCCGGCGTCAGCGCCGCGGTGCTGACCCTGGCCCTGGCGCAGCTCGGAACCGAGGCGGCCATCTACGACGGCTCCTGGGCCGAGTGGGGGGCGCGCGACGACGCGTCCGTGGTGACCGGGCCATGAGCGCGCCCTTCATCCGCGAGGCCCGCGCCGACGAGCTCCACAAGCTGCCGGAGATCGAGCGCTCCGCCGCCGCCCTGTTCGAGGGCGAAGGCCACGACATGGACATCCTCACCAACGTCACACCGGGCGAGGTCTGGGCGCCGCGCCAGGCGGCCGGCACCGTCTGGGTCGCCGACGACGGCGCAGGCGAGGCGGTGGGCTTTCTGGCGGCGGAGGTGTTCAAGGACGAGCTGCACGTCTGGGAGCTGGACGTGCGCCAGGAGGCCCAGGGCCAAGGCATCGGACGGCGGCTGATGAATCACGCCATCGATTGGGCCCGCGGCCGCGGCCTCGCCCGTGTGACCCTCACGACCTTCCGCGACATCCCCTGGAACGCGCCCTTCTACGCCTCGCTCGGCTTCGCCGCGGTAGCGGCGGAGGACCTCAGCGTGCGGCTGGCGGAAGTGCTGAGCCTGGAGACCTCCAAGGGCCTGAACCCCGACGAGCGCTGCGCCATGGTGCTGGAGCTGCGCGGGGGGGCCCGGTCTCACCGCATGGGCGGGGCGTAGAGCAGGCCGGGCGGATCGGCGTTCCAGCGCGCGTTGAGGCCCCGCGCCAGGCGGAGGGCCGAGCCTTCGCCGAGGTTGCGCCGGAACAGCTCGTCGTAGGCGCCCACCTGGCGGATCGCCTGGAAGGCCCAGTCCTGGCGCAGGCCGAGCAGCGGCCCGAGCTCCCGCTCCAATCCTAACAGCCGCCGAGCCTCGGGCGCCGTCGCCAGCCCCTTGGCCTCCGCCACGTCGGCCGAGCGCAGCTCCAGCTCCTCGGCCACGATCAGGGCGAACATCGTCCAGCGGACGATGTCGGCCCACACCGGATCGTCCTGGCGCACGGCGGGCCCCAGCGGCTCCTTTGAGATGATGTCGGGCAGGATCACGTGCGCCGTGGGGCTGTTCATCACCGTCCGCGCCGCCGCCAGGGCCGAGAGGTCGGCGCTCATGGCGTCGCACGCCTCGCTCTGGTAGGACGCCCGCCCCGCCTCCTCGCTCTCCACCACCACGGCCTGGTAGTCGATGGCCCGAGCGCGCATGTAGTCGGACAGGTTCTGCTCGGCGTCGGTGCCGGCCTGGACGCAGATCCGGGCGCCCGACAGCTCGTGCACGCTGGTGAGGTTCAGCGCCCGGCGGACCATGAACCCCTGGCCGTCGAAATAGGTGATCACCGGGAAGTCGACGCCCAGCCCTGCGTCGCGCGAGAAGGTCCAGGAGGTGTTGCGCGACAGCACGTCGATCTCGCCGCTCTTGAGAACCGCGAACCGCTCGGCCGCGGACAGCGGCCGGAAGCGCACGGCGTTCGCATCGCCGAGCGTCGCCGCGGCCAGGGCCCGGCAGACGTCCACGTCGAAGCCCCGCCACACCCCGCGCACGTCGCGCACGGAAAAGCCCGCCAGCTCCGGGTGCACGCCGCAGCTCAGCCAGCCGCGCTTGCGCACCGCCGCCAGCGTCGGGCTGACGGCGGGCTGGTAGGTCGCCGGCGCTGACGGCGCGGCGGCCGGCGGCGGCGGAGACGGCTCGGCCGCCTCCTCCCGCTCGCCGCAGGCGACGAGCGCCAGGGCGAGGGCCGTCGTCGCGCAAAGCCGTCGGATCACGCCGCGCTCCTTGATCGGAAAAGCCGGGGAGGCTCTAACTTGCCGGAGCTTCAGTTTCGCCCCCGTAGCCGCCGGCCTCAACCCGCATGGACGAAGAAACCCGCCTGATCCGCGCCGGCCAGCTGTCCGGGCCGCTAGCCAAGACCGTCGGCCCGCCGATCCAGAAGGGCTCGACGGTGCTGTTGCCGAACGCGGCGGCCCTGTACGACGACGACGCCTTCGTCACCTACGGCCGCAAGGGCCTGGCCGCCCAGGAAGGGCTGATCGACGCCTTGAACCAGCTGGAGGGCGCGGCCGGGACCTGCCTCTACCCCTCGGGCCTCGCCGCACTCACCGGCGCCATGCTGGCGGTGCTGAAGGCCGGCGACGAGGTGCTGGTCGTCGACACCGTCTACAATCCGACGCGCCGCTTCTGCGACCACGTGCTGACGCGCTTCGGTGTTGCGGTCCGCTACTTCGATCCCGCCCAGCCGCCGGACGAACTGATGGGCGGGACTTCGGAGCAGACCCGGCTGATCGTTCTGGAGTCGCCAGGCTCGCTGACTTTCGAGATGCAGGACCTGGCGCGCATCGCCGAGCTCGCCCGGGCGCGGGGTATCCTTACCTTGGCGGACAACACCTGGGGCGCCGGCCACCTCTTCAAACCGCTGGCCCACGGCATCGACCTCAGCGTCCAGGCGCTGACCAAATACGTCGGCGGCCACTCCGACGTCTTCATGGGCTCGGTCGCCGCCCGGGACGCGGCGCTGGCGCGAAAACTCGACGATGGGATCGTCCACCTGGGCTGGGCCGTGTCGCCGGAGGACGCCTACCAGATGCTGCGCGGCCTTCGCACCCTGCCCACCCGTCTGGAGCGGCAGGGCACCAGTGCGCTCAAGGTCGCCGCCTGGCTGAAGGCCCAAGACGAGGTGGCGGAGGTGCTGTTCCCCGCCCTGCCCGGCGCGCCGCACCACCACCTGTGGAAGCGCGACTACCGCGGCGCCTGCGGCCTGTTCAGCTTCGTGCTGAAGCCGGCGCCGGCCCGTGCGGTCGACGCCCTGCTCGACGTCTTGACCCTGTTCGGCCTCGGCTTCTCCTGGGGGGGCTTCGAGAGCCTGGCCATCTCGTGCGACCACCAGCTGCGCAAGCGCAAACACCGCAAGGACTACGGCGGCCCGATTGTGCGCCTGCACATCGGCCTGGAGCACCCCGACGACCTGATCTCCGACCTGCGCCTCGGCCTGGACGCGTATCGGCGCGCGCGCGGCTGAGACAGAGGCGCCGTTAACCGACTCTTCCGGGCTCCGGTGCAAGCTCGGCCGCTGTTGCGGGGGGCTGACCTTGGGGCGCGGTTCATGACGCCAGGACCCGACTTGGCCGACGGCGGGATCCGTCGCCTCGCCCTCTGGGCGGTGTTCGCCGCCTTCGTGCTGGCCCAGGCCGTGCTGGCCGCGAGGCTCATCGCCATCCAGCCCCTGGGCTTCGACTTCGCTCCTCTCTGGACCGCCCTTCGGCTCGTCGGCGAAGGCCGCCTCGACGCGCTCTACGACTTCCAGGCCGTCACCGCGGCCCAGCAATGGCTTACCGGCGAGACCTCCAAGACCCGTCCGTTCGTCAACCCGCCCACCTACCTGCTCTTCGCGCCGCTCGGGCAACTTCCCTTTCCCGCCGCCTACGGCCTGTGGGCCGCAGCCTCCCTGGCCGCCTTCCTCGCGGCGACGGCCCGCGCTTTCGGCTGGCGCGCCGCCCTCCTGGCCCTCGCGACGCCGGCCGTCGGTTTGGTGATGCTGATCGGCCAGTCATCCCTCGTTGTCGGGGCCCTAGTGCTCGTCGGCCTGAAGCTGCGTCAGAGGCCCCTGCTGGCGGGGCTGGCCCTGGCGTTCGCCGCGGCGATCAAGCCGCAGCTTCTCGTGCTGGCGCCGTTCGCGCTGGCCGCCGAGCGGCGGTGGGGCGCGCTGCTCATCTGCGGCGCCGCCGGGCTGGCCCTCTGCCTGATCTCCGCAGCGGTGTTCGGCGCCGGGCCGTGGATCGCCTGGTTCGACGCCTTGCAGCGCTTCCACCGCCTGATCGCCGCCGATCCGAGCCTGTTGGCCGAGGCGGTCACCCCGGCGTCCCTGTTGGTCGCCTGGCATGCGCCGCAGGCCGCCCTTCTCGCCTGCCAGATCCTCAGCCTCGCCGGAGGGGCGGCGGCCGTCTGGGCCGTCTTCCGACGCAGCGAGGACCTGGCGGTGCGCTCGATCGCGGTGATCGGCATGGGCCTGCTGGCGAGCCCCTACGCCATGGCCTACGAGCTGGCGATGCTCGCCCCCGCGCTCGCCTGCCTGGCGCTTCGGGTGGACCGTCGCCTGTGGCTGGCCGCCTTCGGCTCCTACCTGCTGCTGGTGATGGTGGTCCCGGGACCGCTGGCCCTCGCCCTGATCCTCGCCCTATCGCTGGGGCCGCTCGCGGCGTCCGACTCGCGCGCGTCGAAGCGCGCCCTCGCGGCCGCCGAATGAGCGCGCGGAGATCGTCGCCGCCTGGCCCTGCGGCGGCCCAGCGCCTGACCCTCGCCTGCATCCTGATCGCCATCGGTGCGCTCTTTGCGCCGGCCCTCATGGTCACGATGCCGCCGCTGCTCGACTACCCCAACCACTACGCCCGCCTGTGGCTGCTGGCGGGCGGGATCGACGCGCCGCCGCTTACGAGCATCTACGCCGTCGACTGGGCTTTCGCGACGACCAACATCGGCATCGACCTCCTGGCGGCGTCCGTCGGCAAGCTCATCGGTATCGATCGTCTGGGGCCGCTGCTGGTCGCGTTGTCTTCGGCCCTGCCGGTGATCGGTGCGGTGCTGCTGCACCGGCGCCTCTTCGGGCAGTGGACGTGGTGGCAGGTCGGGTTCGCCATGGCCGGCTGGGGCATGACCGTCCTCGCCGGCTTCCTCAACTTCCAGATCGGTCTGGGCCTGGCGCTGCTGGCCGCGGTCGCGGACCTGCAGCTCGCCCAATCCAGCCGCACCGCGACGGTCGTCTTTCGTGTGGCGGCTTCGGCGGCCCTGCTGGTCGTCCACCCCTTCGCCAGCCTGTTCTACGCCGTGCTGGCCGCAGCCCTCGCCCTGGGGCCGGAGATCCGGCCGCTGCTCTCCTGGCGCGGGGCGGTGGCCGCGGCGGCTCGGGTGCTGCTGGCCGCCGCGCCGATCGCCGCCCCGGTTCTGCTCTTCGTCCTCTTCGCGCCCAACATGCCGACCCAGGGGGAGGAAACCGCCGGCGTGATCTGGCCGAAGTTCAGCCCCGCCTACGCCATCGAGGTGCTCCTCGGCGGGGTGCGGACCTACGATCCGCTGCTGGACCTGCCGCTGCTGATGGTGCTGGCGCTCGCCATTCCGCTCGCCGGGCGGCTAAAGCGCCTGCAGGCGCACGGGGGCCTGACCCTGGCCGCCGCCGGGCTCGCCCTGGTGAGCCTGGCGATGCCCGAGCAGATCGGCGACACCGCCTGGATGAACCTGCGGCTGCCGGTGATGGCGCTGCTGACGTTTCTCGTCTCCGTCAATCCGCTCGCCGTCACCCGCAGGGAGGCGGCCATCGCCGCCTGCGGCCTGCTTGTCGTCACCCTGTCGCGCACCGCCGGCGTCGGCGGCGTGTGGGTCATGCGTCAGCCGGACATCGCCGCGCTTCAGCGGGTGCTGGCGCACGTGCCGGCCGGTGCCGCCGTGCTGCCGGTGACAACCCTGCCGCCGGACCAGTTGCTGCGTCGGCACGTGGGACGCTTCACCTACGGCGGCCCGTCCCACACCCACTATGCGACGCTGGTCATTCCGTGGCGCCAGGCGTTCACGCCGATCCTGTTCACGACGCCGGGCAAGCAGCCGGTCCAGCCGCGCCCGCCCTGGGACGAGATCAGCGGCACCGAACAGGGGCCCCTCCTTCCCGAGGAGCTGAACGGCCAGCTGCCGCCCCCTGCCTACGCGCGCGAGTGGCGGGCCCGCTTCGACTATGTACTGCTGCTGAACGCCGACATGCCCCACCGCACCGTCGCACAGCCGCCGGCGGACCTTGAACTCGTCGGCGACGAGGGCTTCGCCAGACTCTACAGAGTGCCCTGACCTGGCGCGCCCGGCAGGACTCGAACCTGCAACCGTCCGCTTAGAAGGCGGATGCTCTATCCGGTTGAGCTACGGGCGCGGAGGCGTCAGTGCGTCCAGGGGATCTTGCGCCCGAAGGCGAAGTTGTCGGCATAGGCCTTGATGATCTTCTTGGCCGGCTTGGGGTCGACCAGCTGGAAGGAGATGCCGTGCGCCTGGGCGTAGGCCACCGCCTCCTCCTTGGTGTCGAAGGTCATGCGAAGCTGACCTTGGGTGTCGGTGGTCTGGGTCCAGCCCATCAGCCGGTCGGGGCGGCGCGCGGTCTGCGGCTCGAACTCCAGCACCCATTCCTGGGTGCGCGCCTTGCCGGACTGCATGGCGGTCTTCGACGGACGGTAGATGCGCGCAAGCATAGAACCTCGAACCTTTCCTCCGTCGGCGCTGGTCGGGGCGGCAGGATTCGAACCTGCGACCCTCTGCTCCCAAAGCAGATGCGCTACCAGGCTGCGCTACGCCCCGAGGAGGAGCGCCGACGAGGGGCTCTCTTGCCATGCGCCGCCCCGGCTCGCAACGCGGCCTAACGCTGCCGAGGTTTCATCAGCTTGAAGACCCCGGTGGCGCGGACCACGTCGCGCGAGCCGACGAAGGCCCGTCCCTCGGCGAAGGCGACCTCGGCCGTCACGCGGGTCAGCTTCGCCTCGCCGATCACCCACTCGCTGGTGCGGGCCATGTGCAGGAAGTCGACGGACAGGTGGATGGTCACCGCCGGGCGCTGGGCGCCGCGGAACACCGCCGCCGCCAGCAGGCCATCGAGGAAGGCGGTAAGCATGCCTCCGTGCACCAGGCCCATGCCGTTGGTGTGCCGGTGCTCGGCGAAGAAGGCGTGCTGCACGTGCTCGTCGGTCAGGCGATGGTAGATCGGCCCGTTGACCGTGCTGAACGGCCCGCGTCCTTCCGAGCGCTTGAACCCTTCCGGCGGGGCCGGCGCCTGCCCCTCAGCCACGCGGGAAGGCCCGGTGGACGATGCGGTCGCCGGGCAGCACGCCCAGCTGCCGGGCCCGGCCGCCGGCGATCTCTAGCACCGCCAGCACCGGCCCGCCGGACGGCACCGGCGTCTCGTCCAGCGGCCTGGTCTGGTGGGCGATCGAGCGGATCGTCCCGTTCCTGCGGACGAAGATCATGTCCAGCGGGATCAGGGTGTTGCGCATCCAGAAGGCGACGGGCCGCTCGTCCGGGAAGATGAACAGCATGCCCCGGTCGGCCGCCAGCGAGCGCCGGTGCATCAGCCCGCGGTTCCGCTCCGGACCCTCGTCGGCGATCTCGACCTTGAACCGGTGGCGGCCAGCCCTGGTGACGATCTCCAGGCTCTCGAACGTGGTGCGGGTCTGGCCCGTCGCCTGCCAGGCGCAGCCGGAAAGCAGCACCGCGCCGCCGAGCGCCAGCGCGCGCCTGCGGCCGATGTCCAGGTCAGACAACGTGAAACTCCGAGCTAGGTTGGCTCCTTAAGCCAGACCTACCGGTTCGATCTCGGCCACCACAAGCCCTTTCGGGCCGTCGGCGAAGCGCACCATCACGTCGTCGCCGGGCTGCAGGTCGTCGAGGCCCGAGCGGCGCAACGTCTCGATGTGGACGAAGATGTCCCCCGGCTCGTGATCGCGGACCACGAAGCCGTAGCCCTTGGCCCGGTTGAACCATTTGACCTTGGCGCGCTCCAGCGGGCCGGTAGCCTGCAGCGGCCGGCGAGGCGGGCGGGCGGCGACGGCGCCGAAGCTCTCGCGGCGGAAGCTGTCGCCCTCGGGCCGACGCCGTTCGGCCGGCGGCGGGGCGCAGCTCTCGTCGATCTCGACGACTTCGCACACCTGCCAGCCTTTCGGCCGACGGACGACGTCGCAGACGATGACCGCGCCTTCGAGCGCGCTCTCGCGCCCGGAATTGCGCAGGCTCGTCACATGTAAAAGGACGTCCTTGAGTTCGGTCTGCGCCGGGTCGTCGGGGACGATGAAACCGTACCCCTTGCCGGCGTCGAACCACTTCACGCGCCCGCTGATCCGTACGGCTTCAGCTTGCGCTTCCAACCCATTGAATTCCAAACCCGCCATCTGCCCCTCTGGCCAGTCCCCCCTGTCCCAACCAGGACGGGCCAACTATAACACTGTTATGGTATATGGTTAGCGTCAATGGGAGTTTTCGCGGACGGATGCTGTCGTCCCGCGAGTCTCGACCTGACGGAGAAGCGCCGCGTGGCAGTCCCTAGGGGAGTCGAACCCCTCTCTCCAGGTTGAAAACCTGGCGTCCTAACCGATAGACGAAGGGACCGTCCGACGCGGAGGGCGGCTGTATATAAGCGTTGTTTGGCCTGCGCAAGACGCCTGTCAGGCCTGTGCGCGACGCGGATCGGCGGCGTCTTCGATCTCCAGTTCGACGCTCTCGCGGCCCTGCCAATCATCGGGCTTCAGCTTGCCCACAACGTGGATCGAGCCCCCTTCCACCAGCAGCCGCCGGCCGAGCTCTGTGTCCTCGGCCCGCCAGCAGACGGCCTTCAGCTTGCCGCCGGAGGAGTCGGTCAGCGTCACCCGCACGTGCCCGCCGCGCAGCGCCATGGGCCGCTCGATGCGAACATCGGCGGCGGCGAACACCGGCTCGGGATTGCCGGGCCCGAAGGGGGCCATCTGCTGGAATTCGGTGAGCAGGCTGCGCTGGGCCGCCTTGGTGGTGATCAGGGCGTCCACCTCCAGGCCGTCCTCGGCGGCGGCGCTCTCCTCGGCCAGCCGCTCGTTGAGGAACTCGCGCAGCTCGGGCAGCGCGTCGGGGCGCACCGACAGCCCCGCGGCCATGGCGTGGCCGCCGCCGGCCAGCAGCAGGCCTTCCTCATAGGCCGCCTGCACCGCATGGCCGAGATTGATCCCCGGCTGGGAGCGGCCGGAGCCCTTGCCGACGTTGGCCGCCCGGTCGATGCCGACCACGATCGCCGGCTTGCGGTAGCGCTCCCGGAGCCGGCCGGCGACGATGCCGATCACCCCGGGGTGCCACCCGTCGGCGGCTACCAGCAGCAGCGGTGCGTCGGCCTGGTTGCTCTCCTGCTCGACGGCGCGGACAGCGGCCTCGAGAACCTCCTTCTCCACCTCCTTGCGGGAGGCGTTGAGGGCGTCGAGCTCCTCGGCCAGGGCGCGGGCCTCCTCGGGATCGTCGGTGGAGAGCAGCCGCGCGCCCAGGTCCGAGCGGCCGATGCGGCCGCCGGCGTTGATCCGCGGCCCCAGGATGAAGCCGGCGTGGAAGGTCGAGGCCGGGCCCTGGCTCTTGGCGACCTCCAGCAGGGCCTTCAGGCCCGGGTTGCGCCAGGCCGACATCACCTTCAGCCCCTGTGCGGTCAGGGCGCGGTTGAAGTCCACCAGCTGGGTCACGTCGCAGATCGCCCCGAGCGCGGCCAAGTCCAGCCACTGGCGCAGGTCCGGCTCGGGCCGGGTCTCGAACAGGGTCCGGCGGCGCGCTTCACGGTTCAGCGCCGCCAGCAGCACGAAGGTCACGCCCGCGGCGGCCAGACACCCCTGCCCCGAGGCGCAGTCCGGCCGGTTGGGGTTCACCAGGGCGGCCACCTTGGGGATGTCGCCGCGCATCAGGTGGTGGTCGATCACCACCACCTCCAGGCCGATCTCGGCGGCGCAGGCGATGGCGTCGTGGGCCGCGGCCCCGCAGTCCAGGGTCACCACCAGCTCGGCCCCTTCGCTGCGCAGGCGGCGGAAGGCGGCGGGCGAGGGTCCATAGCCCTCGGTCATCCGGTCAGGGATATAGATGGGCAGCTCCTTGCCCATGGTCCGAAACCAGCGCACCAGCTGGGCGGCGCTGGAGGCGCCGTCCACATCGTAGTCGGCGAACACCACCACGGGCCGGTCGCGGACCAGGGCGTCCACCAGGATCTCGGCGGCCAGGTCCATGTCCTGGAAGCTGGAGGG
This sequence comes from Phenylobacterium sp., assembly GCF_036263695.1. Classification (GTDB taxonomy): domain Bacteria; phylum Pseudomonadota; class Alphaproteobacteria; order Caulobacterales; family Caulobacteraceae; genus Phenylobacterium. The sequence continues at coordinate 1,475 of NZ_DATAGM010000352.1, read as the reverse complement.
GTTGGGGAACAGCGCCTTCAGGGTCGGGGTGAGGTAGGTCTCGCCGGCCTCCGCCCCGACGCCACGCGAGGCCAGCGCCCGGGCGAGCGGCTCCGACAGGCCCAGCGTCAGCTGGTGGCGGCGCACGAGGTCAGGGTCGGCCGGCCGCTGGCGCCAGAACCGGCCCGACAGGGACCGGGAAACGCCGAGATAGCCTGAAACGCCGCTGCCGTCCGCCATCCGACCCATCCCCCGTGAAGAGGCGCACTATCGGCCTCTTCGCTTGCGAGTCGCCAGGGCCGAGGGTCGCACGTTCGATGATCCCTGCGACAGTCTCGGACGCCTACCAATCCAAGTAGCCAAAAGCGCGTGCATTGCTGCGCCTGAGCAATCCTGCGACCATCCTTGCTCAGGCCTCGGGGGTGCCGATGAAACTGTTGGCGATCATGATGCTTGTCATCGCCGCGAGCGATGACGGAGCCGGCGCTGCTCGCGAGGCTCTAACCCGTGAAGCGCTCGAACTCATGGGCGGGCCCGAGGGGCCCGCGTTCTTCGAACGGAATCCTACACCGTGGGTTGATCCTCACTGGTTCAGCAATGGCCCCGGCGGGGCCGTCGGACGGCTTCACCAGATCTGCAAGGCTGCGAATGAACCGCCACCGGATGTCCTTCGCGGCGCAGCTTGGGATGCCACAGATCCGCGGACGCTATCGCCCAACGACCGCTCTGTAGTCAGAGACTGGCTGGGACGGGTGCTGGTCGCAGGCATGACATGCGGCACGTACTTCGAACTCGCGGAGGAGAGCCTGGGCGCACAGGGGCGCGTCGACCGTTGTCCCGAGGGCGTCCGGGCGGCTCGAGCGTTCCTCGCCTACGTCGATCGCCGGCCAGAGCTGAAGACTCGAGAGGACCGGCCAGCAGTGACAACGGAAGCGCTGCTGGCCGCTGGATGCCAGCAACGCTTAACGCCGAGGTAGCCTCGACGCCTCAGACCGGCCGCTTCATCCGAACTTCCCGCACCGTGCGGGTCGCGGAGTTCATCACCAGCGTGTGGGTGTGCACGAAGCCGTCGGCGAGGCGCACGCCGTCCAGCAGGGCGCCCTTGGTGACGCCTGTGGCGGCGAAGATGGCGTCGGCGCGGACCATCTCGTGGAGGTCGTACTTCTTGTCGAGCTCGGTGATGCCGCAGCGCTCGGCGCGGGCCCGCTCATCATTGTTCCGGAACACGAGCCGGCCCTGGAACTGGCCGCCGACGCACTTCAGCGCCGCGCAGGCGAGCACGCCCTCGGGCGCGCCGCCGGAGCCCACGTACATGTCGATGCCGGTGTCCGGATCGGCCGTGTTGATGACGCCGGCTACATCCCCGTCGGTGATCAGGTGCACCCGCGCGCCCACCGAGCGCAGCGAGGCCATGATTTCGGCATGCCGCGGCCGGTCGAGCACGCAGACGGTGATTTCGGAGGGGTCGACCCCCTTTGCTTTCGCCATCGCCTTGA
>NZ_DATAGM010000351.1:0-7841 GCF_036263695.1 Phenylobacterium sp. | reverse complement strand
TGATGCGCCGCCGGAGCGGGCGGATCATCGGCATCACCTCTGTGGTCGGGGTGATGGGCAACCCGGGCCAAACCAACTACGCGGCCTCCAAGGCCGGCATGATCGGCTTCTCCAAGGCGCTCGCCCAGGAGGTCGCCAGCCGCAACATCACCGTCAACTGCGTCGCCCCGGGCTTCATCGAGAGCCCAATGACGGACGCTCTGAACGAGCAGCAGAAGGCCACGGTGCTCGGGAAGGTGCCCGCCGGCCGCCTTGGCTCCGGCGACGAGATCGCCGCCGCCTGCGTTTACCTCGCCAGCAGCGAAGCCGCTTACGTGACTGGCCAGACCCTGCACGTGAACGGCGGCATGGCGATGATCTGAGGAACATGGTAGGGCCGCGCCCGACCATTTTTGGCTTTGTCCGCCGACAGTTGACTTTAAGCGTCGCGTCGGGGATGCAAACGACTGAACCAAGAGGGACTGAACCTGATGTCCGACATCCTCGAGCGCGTTCGCAAGATCGTCATCGAACACCTTGACGCCGATCCTGAAAAGGTCACCGAGAAGGCTTCGTTCATCGACGACCTGGGCGCCGACTCCCTGGACAATGTGGAACTCGTGATGGCGTTCGAGGAAGAATTCGACATCGAGATTCCGGACGACGCGGCCGAGCACATCCAGACGGTCGGCGATGCCGTGAAGTTCATCCAGGAGCGCCTGGGCGCCTGAGGCGAAACACCTTAGGCGATACGCCGATCTAAAGGGCCGCCGCGTCGCTCGAGCAACCTTGAGCCGCGGCGGTTCTCGTATGGAGGTAGGATGCGTCGCGTCGTCATCACCGGGATCGGCCTGATCACGCCCCTGGGCCAGGGTCGCGAGCACGTCTGGAAAGAGCTGCTGGCCGGCAAGTCCGGCATCGGCAACATCACCACCTTCGACGCGACCGACTACGCCTGCCGCGTGGCCGGCGAGGTGCCCAGGGTGGACGGCCGGGGCGGCGGCGGCGCGGACGTGCCCGGCAGCTTCGACCCCGACCAGACCCTATCGGCCAAGGACCGCCGCCGGGTCGACGACTTCATCCTCTACGCCATGGCCGCCGCCGACGAAGCCGTCCGCGACGCGAACTGGGCGCCCGAGGACGAGACCTCCCGCGAGCGCACCGGCGTCATGCTGGGCTCGGGCATCGGCGGGCTGGCGACCATCGAGGCCACGAGCATCGAGCTGCACGAGAAGGGCCCCCGCCGGGTGTCGCCCTTCTTCATCCCCTCGGCGCTGATCAACCTGGCCAGCGGCCAGGTCTCGATCCGCTACGGCTTCAAGGGCCCGAACCATTCGGTCGTCACCGCCTGCGCCACCGGCGCCCACGCAGTGGGCGACGCCGCACGCCTGATCAAGTACGGCGACGCCGACGTGATGATCGCCGGCGGGGCCGAGGCGGCCATCTGCCCGGTGGGCATCGCCGGCTTCATCGCCTGCCGGGCCATGAGCACGGGCTTCAACGACGATCCGACCAAGGCTTCGCGGCCCTACGACAAAGACCGCGACGGCTTCGTGATGGGCGAGGGGGCCGGCGTGCTGGTGCTCGAGGAGCTGGAGCACGCCCGGGCTCGCGGGGCCAAGATCTACTGCGAGGTGGTCGGCTACGGCCTGGCCGGCGACGCCTATCACATCACCGCCCCGGCCGAGAACGGCGACGGCGGCTTCCGGGCCATGAAGGCGGCGATCGCCGACGCCAAGATCGACCCGTCCGACATCGACTACATCAATGCCCACGGCACCTCGACGCCGCTCGGCGACGAGATCGAGCTGGGGGCGGTCGAGCGTCTACTCGGGCAGGCGGCTGGCAAGGCTTCGATGAGCTCCACCAAGTCGGCCACCGGCCATCTGCTGGGCGCGGCCGGAGCCATCGAGGCGGCGTTCACCGCGCTCGCCATCCGCGACCAGATCGCCCCGCCGACCATCAACCTCGACAATCCGTCCGTCGAGTCGGCCCTCGACCTCGTGCCGCACAAGGCCAAGCCGATGCCGATCGAGGTGGCCCTCTCCAACAGCTTCGGCTTCGGGGGGACCAACGCCTCGGTGGTCTTCCGACGCGTCTCGTGAGCCGCCGCCGCTCCTCCAGACGAAAAGCGGGGCTGACCCCCTTCCGGCGGCTGGCCATCGTCGGCATGAGCGCGGCCGCGACGCTGGCCGCGGTGGCCGTGCTCGCCATCGGCTGGGCGCTCTACACCTTCAACGGCCCCGGTCCTGAGGCGCGCGGGAACGCGGAGGCCACGACCGTGATCCTGCGGCGCGGGTCGGGAGTGAGCGAGATCGCCAACGCCCTCGAGCGGGCCGGGGTCATCCGCTCCTCGGCGGTGTTCGCCGCCGCCGCCCAGATCACCGGCGCGGCCCGCGAACTGAAGGCGGGCGAATATCTCATCGCCGACCGCGCCTCGATGGGCCGGATCCTGCAGGACATCCGCGAGGGCCGGGTGGTCCGCCACCAGGTCACCATCCCGGAGGGCTGGACCAGCGAGATGGTGGTCCAGGCGCTCAACGCCAATCCGGTGCTGGAAGGCGTCGTCTCCGCCCCCCCCGAGGGCTCGGTGCTGCCCGAAACCTATCAGGTCGAGCGCGGCGAGGACCGGGCGGTAGTGCTCAAGCGGATGATGGACGCACAGGAGGCGCTGCTCGCCCAGCTCTGGGCCAAGCGCCAGCCCGGCCTGCCGTTCGACACGCCGGAGGAGGCCGTCACGCTAGCCTCCGTCGTCGAGAAGGAGACCGGGATCGCCAGCGAACGGCCCCGCGTGGCTGCGGTGTTCGTCAACCGCCTGCGCCGCGGCATGCGGCTGGAGAGCGACCCCACCATCATCTACGGCATCAACCGGGGCCGTCCGCTCGGCCGCGGCATCCGCGCCTCGGAGCTGGCCACCGCCACGCCCTACAACACCTACCTGATCGACGGCCTGCCGCCGACGCCCATCGCCAACCCCGGCCGGGCCTCGCTGGCCGCGGTGCTCGACCCGCCGAAGACCGAGGAGCTGTTCTTCGTCGCCGACGGTTCCGGCGGCCACGTGTTCGCCGCGACTTTCGAGGAGCACACCCGCAACGTCGCCCGCTGGCGGGCGATCGAGAAGGCCCGCGCCGCCCAGGCGACCACCGTCGTCCCCCCGGCGAAGGCGGTGGCTCCGTGACCCTTCAAGCCGACCGGGGCCTCTGATGGCCCTCTCCGGCATGACCGGCTTCGGCCGGGCGGAAGGGGCGCTGGGCGCCTGGAGCTGGGCGGTTGAGGCCCGCAGCGTCAACGGCCGCAACCTGGAGGTCCGCTTCCGCGGTCCCCCCGGCTTCGACGGCCTGGAGCGCGCCGCCCGCGAAGGCGCCCAAGGCCGCTTCGCCCGCGGCCAGCTGCAGGTCTCGGTCCAGGCCAAGAAGGCAGAGACGGCTACCTCGGTGCGGATCAACACCGGCCAGCTGGAGACCTATCTGGCCGCCGCCGCGCCCTACGTCGCCGCGGGCCAGGCGCAGCTGCCCACCATGGGCGAACTGATGACCCTGCGGGGCGTCGTCGAGGCCGCGGACGCCGAGGACGACCCGGAGGCCATGGCCGCCCTCGAGGCCGCCATCGCCGCCTCGCTCGGCGCGGCGCTCGACGCCCTCGCCGCGGCCCGCAAGGCGGAGGGCGACAGCCTCACCGTCGTGCTGACCGGTCTCATGGACACTATCGCCGAGCTGGTGGCCCAGGCCGCCGACCTCGCCGCCGGCCAGCCCGCCGCCATCAAGGCGCGCTTCGAGAAGCGTATGGGCGAGCTGATCGGCGAAACCTCGGCCGCGGTGGAGGAGCGCATCGTGCAGGAGGCCGCCGCCATGGCCGTGAAGGCCGACGTGCGCGAGGAGCTCGACCGCCTGGCGCAGCACGTGGCCGCGGCCCGCGAGCTGATCGGCGGCCAGGGCGCCGCCGGCCGCCGCCTGGACTTCCTCACCCAGGAGTTCATGCGCGAGGCCAACACCCTGTGCGCCAAGTCGGCGCTGGGCGAGCTCACCGCCGTCGGCCTCTCGCTCAAGGCGACGATCGAGCAGCTGCGCGAGCAGGTGCAGAATGTGGAATAGGCCGCCCCGCCCATGACCGAGCTCTCCAACCGCCGTCGCCGCGGGCTGATGCTGCTGATCTCCTCGCCGTCGGGGGCCGGCAAGACCTCCCTGTCGCGCCGCCTGGTGGCCGACCACGCCGAGCTGGACCTGTCGATCTCGGCCACCACCCGCGCCCCAAGGCCCGGCGAGGAGCACGGCCGCGAGTACCACTTCCTCGACCGCGCAGGCTTCGACGCAATGATCGAGGCCGGCGAGTTCCTGGAATGGGCCCACGTCCACGAGCACCGCTACGGCACCCCGCGCGCCCCGGTGATGGCCGCCCTGGAAGCCGGCCACGATGTGCTGTTCGACATCGACTGGCAGGGCGCCGCAGCCATCAGCCGCGAGGCGCCCGACGACGTGGTCCGGGTGTTCATCCTGCCGCCGTCCATGGGCGAGCTGTCCCGCCGCCTGCACGCGCGCGCCCAGGACCACGAGGACGTCATCCAGCGCCGCCTCGGCCGCGCCTACGACGAGATCCCCCACTGGCGGTCCTACGACTACGTGATCGTCAACGAGGACTACGACCGCGCCTACGCGGATCTGGCCCACATCTATCACGCCGAACGCCTGCGCCGGTCCCGGAACCCCTGGGTGAACGGCTTCGTCGAGGGGCTGCTGGACGAGAAGCTCGAGCCGCCACGGTCCTAGCTTGGCCATAGCGACGCCGGCGCCCTAGAGTGCGCCATGCCTGCGACCTCCAACACCACCAGCGTCGAGCGCCTCAACCACGCCAACCTGGGCAAGCTGCCCGAGCACATTGGCCTGAAGATCGTCGAGGTGGCCGAGGGCCGCGTCGTCGGGACCTTTCAGGTCCGCACCGATCTCGTCGCCCACACCGGCTTCCTGCTGGCCGGCGCGGTGCTGAGCGTCGCCGACATCCTCTGCGCCTACGGCGTCTCCACCGCCTGGCCGGAAGGGGCCAGCGGCTTCACCACGGCGGAGGTGAAGTGCAACTTCGTGGGCACGCTGCGCGAGGGCGAGGTGCGCTGCACCGCCGAGCTGCTGCACGGCGGGCGCACCACTCAGGTCTGGGACGCGCGGGTGGAAGACGCCGCCACCGGCAAGCTGATGGCGGCGTTCCGCTGCACCCAGATCATCCTGTACCCGCGGGCCTGAGGCCGAGCGTCACCCGTCGTCCGCGCCCACGTCGCGGCGCAGGTGAGGCGACAGGCGGCCCCGCAGGGCGCGTTTCAGAAGCAGTCGGTCGTGTCGAGGGTCAGCGGCTGGAGAGTGCGCGCGCAGCCGTTCACGCAGCGCGAGCAGGCCTCGCGCGAACCAGTTTGGTCTGTCCATTCATACCTTGAGCTTGGGAGGAGAGGGCGGTCGTGGACATGTCGCGTCTCCTTTCCGGCTCGAGGTTGAGCGCGCAGGGCGCGCCGGACGCGGGGCTTGTAGCAGAGCTCCCGCAGACGAGGAACCCGGCTACTCCTCCGCCCGCAGCTCGTCGTGCCAGGCCATGTCCGGCGCGCGGGCTTGGAACGAAGCGTGTCCGGTGCAGCCGAGGCGGCGGCAGCGGGGCTTGCGGTTCCAGAGGCTGAAGGCGGGGCCGCGCAGGGTGGCGAGCGCGGCCAGGTCCACCCGCATGACCAGGCCGCAGGTGGCGCAGCGGGAGATCACGTCCCAGCCGTGGCGGCGCATGTCGTCGACGCTCTCGCAGAAATGCCGCCGGGCGGAGAGGGGAATGCGGGCGGGGTTGCGTCGGGCCATGCGTGAACGAATGCAGAACGCGATAGCCGGCGCCAAGCGGCTGCAGGTTGCAGCCTGGTCGCCGTGTCAGGGTCGGCAATCACGATTTTGGGAGGCTGCACCTTTCGACCCCGTTTCGGGTTCTGCCCCGTCGGCCTGACGACATAACAAGGATATCTGGGAGGCTCAGCAGATGCCCGCACCAACTGCGTACACCTTCTACGGCCTGGTCGAGGACGACTACCTCGAGGACGGCGAACAGTTCATCCGCATCGATCCCGAAGCCTTCGGCTACACCGGCGGCCAGACGGTGAGCGGCCACATCGCCTTGACCGGTTCGGCGGCCGCGTCCTGGCAGAGCGCGCTCAACAGTGAAGGCGAGCGCATCGTCCACTTCGCCGACTTCACCGGCGTTGACTTCTTCTTTGAGCAGGCCGCGACCGGAAACTGGACAGAAGCGGACTTCTCCACGGCGCTGTTGCTGGAGTCGCGGAACGACAACCGTCCGCTCGACCAGGTGCGCGCCAATCTGTTCCACTCCGACGAGCCGGACGGCGAGACCCTGAGGCTCGACCAGCGGCTCTACGGCGGCGCCCGGTTCACCGACGACGACGACAACGAGGCGCGGGTCTACGGCGCCTGGGTCCCGGACGGGATCACGCCCAACCTGGTCTACGGCACGACGGCGGCGAACACCCTGAACGTCCATGGCGGCGTCTCGCTGGTCTGGGGGCGCGGCGGGAACGACATCATCAACGTGAAGTCAGGGTCGGCCTTCGCCTGGGGCATGCAGGGCGACGACCGGCTGAACGGCGGCTTCGATGTCGACTTCCTCTACGGCGGGCTCGGCCGCGACACGGTCGACGGCGGCATGGATGACGACTGGCTGTTCGGCGAGGAGCACGACGACCGCCTGCTCGGAGCCGCCGGCGACGACTGGATCGACGGGGGATCCGGCCGCGACTGGGTGGACGGCGGCATGGGTCGCGACAACCTCCGCGGCGGCGGCGGGCTCGACACGGTGATCGGCGGCGCCGGCGACGACATCCTGATCTCGGGCGAAGGCTTCACGGACGAGACGGGCGCCCTGCTGCGGGCGCGCAGCGACGGCGGCCTCGGCGACGACCACATCATCGCGACGAGCTACGCGACCCTCACCGGCGGCCTTGGGACCGATGTCTTCGAGGTCGGTTCGGGGCTGGTGGACTACGGCCTCTTCGGCGTCGTTATCACCGACTTCCGGCCGGGGACCGACAAGCTGATCGTGTACGCCCGCGAGAACGGCCAATACGCGACCACCGAGGAAATCCTGGCCAGCGCCCGGCAGGTGGGCCGCGACGTGGTGTTCGACCTGTTCCCGGAGGTGATCTCCGACGCGCCGCCGCTGGTGCTGCAGAACGTGCGTCTCTCGCAGTTGTCGGCCGGGGACTTCCTGTCAGGCGGGTGAGGCTGCCCGCAAGGCGGCGAGCGCCTGCGGCGCGCCCGCCGCCGTGCGGTCCATCACCTCCCGGGCCAACACCTGCGGCGAGGCCTCGGTGCTGTCGAGCATGAGGTCATAGGTCCAGCGGCCGGAATGGACCCGGCCCGCCTGCTCGCGGGCGAGGTTGATGGCGCGGTCGCCGCGCGCCTTCTCACGCAGCTCGAGCACCTCCAGATCGCAGCGTACGCCGATCAGCCAGGTGCGGGCCGGGTCGAGGGCGGCGGCGAAGTCCTCGAAGTCTTGGGGCTCGAGCACCACATGGTCCACCACCACGTCCAGCCCGTCTGCGGCGCAGCCGGCGACGAATTCGGCCATGCGGCGGTTGAGGATGCGGCCGGCGGGTCCGGTCCGGGCGACCGTTAGCCGCCGACCCTCGGCGTCCTTCTCAAAGCGGAAGGGATAGCCCTCTGCGGCGCGCTCGCCGAAGCCGGTGTAGGTCGGGGGCAGCATGGTGATCAGCACGTCCACGCCGACCATCGCCAACGGCCCCGGCCACAACGCCTGCAGCGTACGGCAAAGGCTGGTCTTGCCGCTGCTCGAGGCGCCGTTAATGAAGAGGACCGTGCCCGCCACTCAGGCCG
>NZ_DATAGM010000350.1:0-7644 GCF_036263695.1 Phenylobacterium sp. | reverse complement strand
CCTTCCCAGAAGAACTGGTCGATCAGGTAGCCGTGGGCGGCGTGCAGCTCGACGGCGTCGAACCCCAGCCGCTTGGCGTTGGCGGCGGCCTCGGCGAAGGCGCGGACCGCGTCGGCCACCTCGGCGTCGGTCATCGACTGGCCGAAGGGCTTCTCGGGCCGGGAAAGGCCCGAGGGGCTGTCGTAGGGCCCAGGCGGCGTCCAATCCGGGTGACGGGTGCGCACGTTCCCCACGTGCCAGAGCTGGGGCGCCATCACCCCGCCGGCCGCGTGGACCTCGTCGATCACCCTCTTCCAGGCGGCCAGCTCCTGCTCGCCATGGAAACGCGGGACGTTGGGATCGTTCAGCGAGGCCGGACGGTCCACGCCCGTGCCTTCCGAGACGATCAGCCCGACCTCGGCCTCCGCGCGGCGGCGGTAGTAGCCGGCCACCTCATGGGTCGCGACGCCGCCCGGCGAGAAGGAGCGGGTCATCGGCGCCATGACGATGCGGTTGCGCAGGGCCAGACCCTTGAAGGCGTAGGGCTGGAAGAGGGCGTCGGCGGCCATATGGCGCTCCGTTCAAACAGATGTTTTAGTAGGTAGACGAGGCCGCGCCCCGCGGCGAGCCATCTCCCGGGGAGAGCGCCGCCAGTTTTTCTTCCGCGCCGATGAGCGGTCCTGCTCGCTGCGCCCGCCCATCCATCTAGGGATCATCCATGAAGTTCGACGACGTCATCCTCGGCCGCCGCAGCATCCGCGGCTACAAGCCCGACCCGGTTCCCCGGGCCTTGATCGAGGAGATCATCGCGCTGGCCCTGCGCGCGCCGTCGTCGATGAACACCCAACCCTGGAACTTCTACATCATCACCGGCGAGCCGCTGGACCGGATCCGCGCCGGCAACACCGAGCGGATGGTGGCGGGCGTGCCGCAGTCGCGCGAGTTCCGCACCGGACAGGCCTTCGCCGGCCCGCACCGCGAGCGGCAGATCGGCGTCGCCAAGCAGCTGTTTGCGGCGATGGGCATCGCCCGAGACGACAAGGAGATGCGCCAGGACTGGGTGTTGCGCGGCTTTCGCCAGTTCGACGCGCCTGTCTGCGTGATCGTCACCTACGACCGGGTGCTGGACGGCAGCGACGACACTCCGTTCGACTGCGGCGCCGTGACCAACGCCCTCGTCAACGCGGCCTGGTCGCGCGGCCTGGGGGCGGTGATCAACAGCCAGGGCATCATGCAGTCGCCGGTCGTGCGCGAGCACGCCGGCATCGCCGACGACCAGGTGATCATGAAGAGCATCGCGCTCGGCTGGCCGGATTGGAGCTTCCCGGCGAACGCCGTGGTGTCGGAGCGCAAGAGCGTGGCCGAGGCGACGGTGTTCGTCGGCTTCGACGACTAGGAGGCTTCGCGAGCCTCTCCGGAGGTCGAAAACAACACCGCTCATCCCGACTTTGCAGGAAAGAGCGGTGTGAAGGAAGCTAGGCCACTGCGCCCTAGACGAACCGCCAGGCCTCCTCGGAGGCATCGCGCAAGGCGCGGGCCTTGTGCAGGGTCTCGTCGTATTCGGCGTCCGGATCGGAGTCCGCAACGACGCCGCCGCCGGCCTGGATGTACATCACCCCGTCCTTGAAGCAGGCGGTGCGCAGGACGATGCAGGTGTCCACCGCCCCGTCGGCGCCGAAGTAGCCGACTGCGCCGGCGTAGGCGATGCCGCGCTTCTCGATCTCCAGCTCGTCGATGATCTGCATGGCCCGCACCTTCGGCGCGCCGGACAGGGTGCCGGCGGGGAGGGCGGCCATCAGCACGTCCACCGGGTCGACGTTCTCGGGCGCGTCGCCCTCGACGTTGGAGACCAGGTGCATCACGCGGGCGTAGCGCTCGACGAAGAAGGAGGCGGTGACGCGCACGTGGGGCGCACGCGTCTGGCCGGGGGAGGGCGGCGGGGCGTTGCGGCCTTCCTGGCCCAGCATGGCCACCCGGCCCACGTCGTTGCGACCGAGGTCGAGCAGCATCAGGTGCTCGGCCCGCTCCTTGGGGTCGGCGATAAGCTCGGCCTCAAGGGCGCGGTCCTCCTCGGGCGTGGCGCCTCTCGGACGCGTGCCGGCGATCGGGCGGATCGTGATCTTGCCGTCGCGCAGCCGCACCAGGATCTCCGGCGAGGAGCCGGCCAGCTGGAATCCGCCGAAGTTCAGGTAGAACAGGAACGGCGAGGGGTTGGTGCGGCGCAGCGACCGGTAGAGGGCGAACGGGTCGTGCGGGAAGGGCTGCCGGAAGCGGTGGCTCGGCACCACCTGGAAGATGTCGCCGGCGCGGATGTACTCCTTGGCCTGCTCGACGATGTCGCGGTAGCGCTCGCGGCTGACCGGCGTCTCAAAGCGGTCGGGCAGGGGCTGGCCGTCGCCGGCCACCGGCGGGGTCGGCTTCTTCAGGTCGGCGACCACCTTGGCCAGCCGGCCGATGGCGGCGTCGTAAGCCTCGCGGGCCGGGGCGGTCCCCGAGCGCACCGTGGTCGTGAGGATGATCTCCTGGGCCACGCCGTCGAAGATGGCGACGATGGAGGGCCGCACCATCACCCCGTCCGGCAGGTCCAGCGGGTCGGGCGGGACGTCCTTCACCGGCTCGACCAGGCGCACCATGTCGTAGCCCAGCGCCCCGAACACGCCGGCCGCCATCGGCGGCAGGCCGGCGGGGATGTCGAGCCTGGAGGCGGCCACCAGGTCGCGCAGGGAGTCTAACGTCGGGCCCGCCGGCCGGAAGCGGCCGGCCGGGATGTCGGCGCCCTCGGCGATCTCGGCTTCCTCGCCGTGGCAGCGCCAGACGATGTCGGGGCCCAGTGTGATCACCGAATAGCGGCCCCTCCAGGCGCCGCCCTCGACGGATTCGAACAGGAAGGCGTAGGGCTGGCCGTGGCCGATCTTCAGATAGGCCGAGACGGGGGTCTCCAGGTCGTCGACCAGCCGCGTCCAAACGACCTGGGCGGCGCCGGAGCGGTAGCGGGACTCGAAGGCGTCGAAGGCCGGCTCGACGTTCACCTGCCCGCCCCCGATTTGGCCGCGCCGCCCTTGGCGTCGCCGTCGGCGGCCGGCTCGAGGCCGAGCGCCTGGCGGGCCCGGTCGTGATCGACCTTGGGCTCCAGCTTGCGGCGGGCCGCCTGCTCGAGGCTGGCGACCAAGTCCTGGAACATGGCGGGCGCCAGCTGCGGCCGCACGGCCTGGGTGAACTGGGCCGCCTCGCTGACCTGCGGCGGACGCACCGCCTCCAGCTTGCCGACGGCGATCGCCAGCCCCTGGCCCATGGCGGTGAAGGTCTCGCCGGGGCGAGCCGCGAAGATGCGCTCCAGGATGGCCGGCGGGACCTGGGTGTTCTGGCCGGCGGTGCGGCGGTTCAGGCCGACGGCGCGCTGCAGCGGGCTGCCGCCGGCGGAGGCGGCGACGGCTTCCAGGCTCTCGCCGCGCTTCAGGCGGGCCGACAGCTCCTCGGCCTTGGCCTGCAGGCTGGCCTGCATCTGGCGCTGCATCCAGGCCTGGGTGAGGGGGCCGCGGATCTCGGCCAGCGGCGGCATGGACGACTTGATGATCTTCTCGACGCGCAGCGCGTAGTACTCGCCCTGGCCGGTGTCCTGCAGGTCGCTCTCGCCGCCCTCCGGCAGGTCGAAGGCGATCTCCAGCATCTGCGGCGTGACGCCCGCGACCGGCTGGTTCTGCTGGTCGGCGCCCTGCCGGGAGACCGGCGGCAGGGTCTGGGCCGGGACCCCGGCCTTCTGGGCGGCTTCGGCGAGATTGGCGCCGCTGGTGTGGGCCTCCTCGTAGACCTCGCTCTTCTCGTAGACCGCCTTCGCTGCGGCTTCCTGGCGAAGCTCGGCCTCGATCACCGGCCGCGCCTCTTCCAGCGTCGGCGCGCGGCCGGGGGTCACCTCGGTCACCTTGACCACTGCCAGCCCCAGGTCGCCCTGGATCGGAGCGGAGACCTGGCCCTGGGCCAGCTTGAAGGCGGCCTCGGCGACCTTGCGGTCGGCGATAGCGGTCCTGGGCTTGTCCTCGTAGACCACCGGCTCCACGCCCACCGCCTTGGCGACGGCCTCGGGGTCTTCGCCCTTGGTCAGGCGCTGGGCGATGGTCTGGGCGGCGGCGGCGTCCTTGGCTGGGATCTGCACCAGCGAGCGGGTCTCCGCCTGGGACATGGTGTCCTTGCGGTAGTCGAAGCGGGCCTTGATGTCGGCGTCGCTGATCGGGCCGGCGGCGGCCGCAGCGTTGGGGGAAAAGCGCACGACGGTCAGCACCCGGTACTCTGGCCGGGTCAGCTGGGCCGCATTCTCCTTCATGAACTGGTTGAGCTGCGCCTCGGTGGGCGGAGCCGGCTGCGGCACGCTGGCGCCGGTGATGACGAAGAAGGCCGCATCGCGCTCCTCCAGCCCCTGCAGGACGGTGAGGGCCGCGTAGGAGCGGGGGGCGGTGAAGCCGGCGGCGATGGCCGCGCCCAGGTGCTGCTGGGCGATCTGGTCGGCCAGGTCTTCCTCGAACTTGGCCGGAGTCGCGCCGACGCCCTGCAGCGCCTGCTCGTAGGCCTGGCGGTCGAACGCGCCGGTGATTGGGTCGAAGAAGGCGGGGATCTTCTGGATTTCCTTGGTGACTAGGTTGCCGGACGGCCGGACCCCCAGGCGGTGCATGATCTCGCCCAGCACCGAGCGCTGCACGAGGCCTTCCAGCACCTGGCGGTCGAGGCCGTTCTGGGCCGCGAATTCGGCGGTCACCGGCTGGCCGAACTGTTCCTCGGCCCGGCGGCGGGCGTTCTCGAACTCCTGCCGGTACTCGGCCGAGGTGACGGTGCGGTCGCCCACGGTGACCACCGCGTCGCGCGGCGTGCCCTGGAACACGTCGTTGATGCCGAAGATCGCGAAGCTGACGATCAAGAGACCGATGAGGATGAGCGCGACCCAGGATTTGGCGAAGCGGCGAGTAGCGGCGAGCATGAAGCGGCGTCCTGGGGCGCGGAGTGGTGGGGCGGGTATAGTGGAGGCCTATCGGCAGGGGCAAGCGCGTGACAGACGCGGCGGCTTGGCTTAACCGCCGCACCGGTCGCAATTTTCGAGGGCTTCAGATGAGCGCGCCGGTCCCCCTGATCGCCGGAAACTGGAAGATGCACGGCCTTTCGGCCTCGCTGGACGAGGCGCGGGCCATCGCCGCGGGCTGCACCAGCGCCTCGCCGCGGGTGGCGATCTGCCCGCCCTCGGTGCTGATCCACCGGATGGCGCAGGCGCTGGCGGACACCCGCGTGCAGGTCGGCGGCCAGGACGCCCACGCCGACGACTTCGGCGCCTTCACCGGCGACGTTTCGGCGCAGATGCTGGCTGACGCCGGCGCGAAGCTGGTGATCCTCGGCCACTCCGAGCGCCGCACCGGCTACCGCGAGACCGACGACCTGGTGGCCAAGAAGGTGCTGGCGGCCCTACGCGCCGGTCTCGAGCCCATCGTCTGCGTCGGCGAGACGCTGGAGGAGCGCAAGGCCGGCCGAGCGCTGGAGGTGGTGACCGGGCAGGTGAGGGGCTCTCTCCCCGCCGATCTGGCGGGTAAGGCCTTCGCCGTCGCGTACGAGCCGGTCTGGGCCATCGGCACGGGCCTGACCCCCACCACGCCCGAGATCGAGGAGATGCACCGGGCGATCCGCGGTACGCTGAACGAGTCGTTCGGAGCTGATGGCGCTGACGTGCCGATCCTCTACGGCGGCTCGGTGAAGCCCGGCAACGCGGCCGAGATCCTCAAGGCGGACGAGGTCGGCGGCGCACTGGTCGGCGGCGCGTCGCTGAAGGCCAGCGACTTCCTGGCGATCGTCCAGGCGGCCTGAGCAGTGGAGGCGCGCCTTCGGCCCGCCGCCCTGGAAGACGCCGAAGCTGTCGCCCGGCTGCACGTCCAGATCTGGCGGAAGACCTACGGCCAAATCGCGCCCGCCGACGTCGTCGCTCCCCTTTCGGCGCTCGACGTTCGGATCGAGCGCTGGCGCGGCATGCTGGCCGGCCGCCAGTCCTGCACCCTAGTGGCGGAGCTGGACGGGCGAATTGTCGGCTTCGGCCGCTGCGGCGCCCCGAGCGACCCGATTTTTGGCGCGCGCGGTGAGGTCAAGCATCTCTTCGTCGACAACGCGCACGCTCGGCGGGGCGTCGGGCGTGCTCTGCTGGGCGGGCTGGCGCGCGAACTCAAGCGCCAGGGCTTCAGCGGAATTGGCCTCGGCGTCGTGAAAGAGAACGAGCCGGCCATCGCCTTCTACCGTGCATTGGGAGGCGAGCCGGCTGGCCAGTATCGGGATGCTGGGCCGCTGTGGCGCTCGGACAACCTGCTGATCGTCTGGGAGGACGCGTCCGCCCTGACGGGCCTCTAGAGGGTCAGCGTGAACAATCGGCGGTCCCGGCGCTGGTCGTCGATCAGCGGGCCGCGCTCGAGGCCGGCCTGGCGGAAGCCGAGGCGCTGGAGCAGGGCCTCGGCCCTGCGGTCGCCGAGGCAGGTGCGGCCGTTCAGGCGGCGTAGGTTCAGGCCGGTCGCGCAGCGGACCAGGGCCTCCAGCGCCTCCTGAGCGTGATCGCCATTCCAGGCCTCGGGGGCGAAGATGAAGCCGATCTCGGCGCTACGGGCGGTGCGGTCGAGCTCAGCCAGTTCGCAGACACCCAGGAAGCGGCCGTCCAGCCCGCGCACGGCCCAGTAGAAGCCGCGGCCGCAGGCCATCTCAAGCACCTGGCCGTCGACCATTTCGGCGACCTTCTCCGGCTCGTCCAGGGTCTCGCAATCCCAGTGGGCGATCGCCTGCGGGTCGGTCATGATCGGGAACAGCAAGTCGGCGTCGGACGACTCCAGCGGAATCAGCCGCAGACGTTCGGTCTCGAGCGTCTGGATCCGCCGCAGCGCCAGCTCCCACGAGCGGCGCACGGCGGGGAGAGCAGGGAGTACGGGACGGGCGGCGCGTTTGAGTGCGAGAATCATGGTTGCCATCGGGCTGCGACCCCCTAGCTATGGCCTTGCAGCGAGCTCAGTGGTAGAGCGCGCGCTTCATTTCAGCGCGGTGTTGCCGCGCGGCTTCACTATGGGCCCCTTATGCTCCTCGGCATCCTGCTCACCGTCCACATCCTGGTCTGCGTCGCGCTCATCGGCGTGGTGCTGCTGCAGCGCTCGGAGGGTGGCGGACTGGTGTCGGGCGGCGGCTCGAACTTCATGTCGGCGCGCGGCGGCAGCGACCTGCTGACCCGCACCACCTGGATCCTGGGGACCATCTTCTTTGTCCTGAGCCTGGCCCTCACCATGCTGTCGGGAGGCGCCCGGCAGGGCGGCTCGATCACTGACCGGTTCGAGGTCGAGTCGGTCGATCCCGACGCCCTGAACCGTCAGCCCGAAGCCCCGGCGCCGACCGCGCCGCTGATCCCGGGTGCGCCGGCGACCGCGCCGGCCCCGACAGGGGCGCCGACGCCGACCCTGCGCAATCCGCTGGAGCTTCCGCCCGCGCAGCCGGCGCCGGCCCCCGCCGCGCCCGCGCAATAGGCCGCACTATGGCCGCAATCAGGGCAGGGGCGGCCCGCCCGAATCGGGTCTAATCTGGAGTCCCATGGCCCGGTACATCTTCATCACCGGCGGCGTGGTTTCCTCTCTTGGAAAAGGCCTTACGTCCGCCGCCCTCGGCGCGCTCCTG
>NZ_DATAGM010000349.1:0-15545 GCF_036263695.1 Phenylobacterium sp. | reverse complement strand
GACGACATCGGGGGCGGCTGGTTCATGTGGTATTTCCGGGAGGCCGCCGCCGCCCAGGGCCGGCACAGATCCGCGTCCGAGGCCGCCGCCTTCTACGCGAAGGTCGACCAGGAGATCTCGCGCGCCTGCGACCAGGGGCGGCTCACCTGCGAAGCGTGGCGGATTCCCTTCGTTCCGCCGGTGCGGGCGGACGAGCTGGACGAGGTCGGGCGCTCGCTCGCCGCGGTGGGCAAGGTGATGGCCTTCGCGGACCCGGTGTGGACGTCGGGGCTCTACTCCGACCTGTCCGCGCCGACCGGGCGCCAGATGTACGAGTTCCTGAACCGCCCGCACTACGAGGAAGCCGTTCAGCGCCGCCGCCTTGAAGGGTGGCTGGTCGGCGGGGGCGAGGAGTGGTTCGAGCTGCGCCCGCGAGGCCAGGCGAAGATCCTCAGCTTCGAGCGGCGTCCAAGTCCGGACCTGGTGACAAACCTCGGCGATCCCGGGTTCGCTCACCACCGCTTTGTCCTGGAGGTGGAGTGCAACCGCGCGCAGCCCTGCCGGGCGGACCTGGTCAGCCAGACCGGCGCCGCCGTCGCGCGCGTTGACCTCGCCGGCCTGGGCACCGGGCCGCATCAACTCGGCCACGCGCGCCTGTACGTCGACACGGTCGGCCCAGACAACCAGCAGTTCCTCAAGACCCGCCTGTCGCAGCTCTGGCTCGCCCTGAGCGTCCGCCTCAATCCGCTCTACGCGGCGATCGTCTACGCCGGCTTGGCGGCGTTCGTGCTGCTGCTGGGCCAGAGCCTGGTGCGGCGGCGGATCGAGTTCCCGGTCCTCCTGGCCACGGCGCTGCTGGGCGCTGTGGCGGCCAGGGCGCTGATCCTCGCCCTGATCGACGCCCTGTCGTTCCCGGCCGCGGACCACGTGTACGCCCTGCCGGCGCTGCCGCTGCTGATGCTGTTCGCGATCGTCAGCCTGCATGCCTGCGTCCGCGGGTTGCTGGCGCGGCGCCGGCGCAGTCTCGCCTAGCTGCGGCCGCCGAAGTCGAGGATCAGTTCGGAGAGGCGGGGCTCGGCGACCAGGCCGGCGGCCTCGGCGGCGGCGAACCAGCGCCGCTCGCGCTGGCCCTTCTCCGGCCAGGCGTCCAGCTCCTGTTGCACACGAAGGGGAAAAACCGCGACCTCCACCGGCTGCAGCGCCCCGTTCTTCAGCCGCTTCTCGTAGTCGTAGGCTCCGACCGGCTCGGCCCAGACTTCGCCCTGCACGCCGGCCTCCTCGAGCGCCTCCTGCGCCGCCGAGTCGCCGGGCGCCAGGCCGGTGATCGGCCAGCCCTTGGCGATCACCCAACGGCGCGTCTCGCGCGAGGTGATCAGCATCACCTCGATCCGCCCGTCGGCCACCTTCCGCCAGGGGAGGGCGGCGTACTGGATCAGGGGCGTGGTGCGGGACTTGGGCATGTCACCCGAAGGCCCGGTCCGCGAACCGCGCCAGCCCGTAGAAGAAGGCGCCCATCAGCCCGGCCATGGGCATGGTGAAGACCCAGGCCCAGACGATCGAGCCGGCCACGTTCCAGCGCACCGCCGACACCCGCCGGGCCGAACCGACGCCCACGATGGCCCCGGTGATGGTGTGGGTGGTCGAGACCGGGATCCCCAGGTTGGTGAAGAAGAACAGGGTGATCGCCCCGCCGGTCTCCGCGCAAAACCCCTGCTGGGGCGAGAGGCGGGTGATCTTCGAGCCCATGGTGTGAACAATGCGCCAGCCGCCGAACATGGTTCCGAGGGCGATGACCACGTAGCAGCTGATCGCCACCCAGGTCGGCACGTGGAAGGTCTCGCCCAGGTGCCCGTGGGAGAACAGCAGGACGGCGATGATCCCCATGGTCTTCTGGGCGTCGTTGCCGCCGTGGCCGAGCGAATAGAGCGCCGCCGAGACCAGCTGCAGCTTGCGGAAGGTGGCGTCGGCGATCGCCGGCGTGGCCCTGGCGAACATCCAGCTGACGATCAGCACCAGCAGGACGGCCAGGGTGAAGCCCAGGGTCGGCGAGATGATGATGCCCGAGGCGGTCTTCAGCACCCCGGTCCAGACCACCGCCGAAAAACCGGTCTTGGCCAGCCCGGCGCCGATCAGCCCGCCGATCAGGGCGTGCGAGGACGACGACGGAATGCCGGCCCACCAGGTGATGAGGTTCCAGCTGATCGCGCCCATCAGGGCCCCGAAGATCACCGCGTCGCTGACGGTGCCGGGATCGATGATGCCCTTGCCCACCGTGTTGGCCACGTGGACGCCGAAAAAGAAGTAGGCGGCGAAGTTGAAAAAGGCCGCGAAACCGACCGCCACCAGGGGCGGCAGCACGCGGGTGGCGACGACCGTAGCGATGGAGTTCGCCGCATCGTGCAGGCCGTTCAGGAAGTCGAACGCCAAGGCGACGCCGACCAGAACGATCAGCAGCAGCGAGACGCCCCCGAGGTCCACGGGCGCGCCTATAGGTGCTCGATCAGCACGCCGCTGATCCGGTTGGCCACGTCCTCGAAGCGGTCGACCACCTTCTCCAGGTGATCGTAGATCTCGGCCCCGACGATGAAGGCCATCGGGTCGGCCCGGCTGCCCTTGAAGAGGGCCTGCATCCCGGCGTCGTAGAGGTGGTCGGACTCCTCCTCCAGCCGGCCGACCTCTTCGGTCAGCACGTTCAGCCGGGCGGCGTTGGGGCCCATCTGGCGCAGCAGCGGCGTCGATTCCGCGGTGATGTCGGCGGTCTTGACGATAATGTCGCCGAGCGTCCGCATGGGATCCTCGAACTCGCGCACCTCGTAGAGGGTGATCGCCTTGGCCGTCTTGTGCATCTGGTCGACGGCGTCATCCATCGAGGAGATCAGGCCGCGGATGTCGGACCGGTCGAACGGTGTGATGAAGGTCCGGCGGACGGCCAGCATGACCTCGCGGGCGATCAGGTCGGCCTCGTGTTCGTGCTGGGCGATGGCCTGGCACCACTCCGGGACCTTGTCGCCGCCGTCCAGCAGCCGGCGCAGGGCGTGCGCGCCTTGGCTGAGGGTCCGGGCGTGGCTGTCGAACAGGTCGAAGAAGCGCTCTTCCTTCGGCATGAGCGCCTGAAACCATCGCATCGTCCGGTCCCCGCGATTGTTGCTCCCAGGCGGCTTAGGCTTGGCGCCTCAAGCTGTAAACCCTCCGAACCCGGCCTATTTGACGGCCGCCGAGCGGACCAGCTCGAGAAACTCCTGCCGGGTGCGCGGATCGTCCCGCACCTCGCCCAGCAGTGTGCTGGTGGTGAGCAGGCTGCCGGGCGTGTTGACGCCCCGCATGGTCATGCAGCTGTGCTCGGACTGGATCACCACGCCGACGCCCTTGGGCTGCAGGATGTCCTGGATCGCCTCGGCGACCTGAGAGGTCAGCTTCTCCTGGATCTGCAGGCGGCGGGAAAAGCCGTTCACCACCCGCGCCAGCTTGGAGATGCCCACCACGCGGTTGCGCGGCAGGTAGCCGACGTGCGCTCGGCCGAGGAACGGCAGCATGTGGTGCTCGCAGAAGCTCACCACCCGGATGTCGGTCAGCACCACCAGCTCGTCGTAGCCGCCGACCTCCTCGAAGGTCTTCTCCAGATAGGCCCGCGGATCGGCCTCGTAGCCCGAGAACAGCTCGCGATACGCCTTGGCCACCCGGCCGGGCGTCTCCAGCAGACCCTCGCGGTCCGGATCATCACCCGCCCACTCGATCAGCGTACGGACGGCCGCCTCGGCGTCGGCCTGGGTGGGTCGAGAAGGCTGGGAATCGGCCATCGCAGTCTCCGCGTCGATCCGTCTCAACGATCCGGCCGCGGCTCAGGTTCAGCGCCGCGTGACAGGGGCTGGGCCCGCCGCTAGGTTCCGCGCCTTCCTTCTTCCTCACCTCACAAGGGCGCCGCCATGGCTGATGACAGCTCGAACATCGACGTGCTCAACTCCACGGCGCAGACGCAGCTCAAAAGCATCATCGAGCGGATCGAGCGGCTGGAGCAGGAGAAGGCCGAGGTGGCCGAGCAGATCAAGGAAGTGATGGCCGAGGCCAAGGGCAACGGCTTCGACACCAAGATCCTGCGAAAGGTGATCCGCCTCCGCAAGCAGGACCGGGCCACGCGGCAGGAGGAGGAGGCGATCCTGGATCTCTACCTCTCCGCGCTCGGAGAGATTTGAAGCGCAAGCTTCCCGATCGGAAGGCGCAGGCCAAGCGGGCCGCGCTCAACGCGCTCCGGCGCGCCCGCCGCAAGGCCGAGCGCGCCGGCGTCAAGCTCTCGGAATGGGAAGGCGAGTTCCTCGGCAGCGTCGAGGACCGCCTGAAGACGTTCGGCCGCGCATTCGGCGATCCGGAGAAGGGGGCGCCCGGCGAGGCGCTCTCGGCGATGCAGCACGTCAAGCTGAAGGAGATCGCCGCCAAGGCGGCCGGCGAGAAGAAGACGCTTTCCCGCCGCGGCTTCAAGAAGCGGACCAAGCCCGACGAGTGAGCCCACTCTGGGCAGCCGCGCCCATCCACCACAGGCGGCGGACAGCGTTCCCCCGGTAGCCTCACGCCGTTGCTGGGGGAGAACCATGAATCGTTACGCCGTCGCCTGCGCCCTCGCCGCGACGCTCGCCGGACTTCCCGCCGGCGCCCAGGCGCTGGAGCCCGCCGAGTCCATGTCGGCCTATCACATGGCCAATCGCTGCTTCGCCGTCATCGACGCCATGTCGCGCACCGAGCTGCCGTCGGACGCCCGCCGACGGCTCGACCAGATGCTGTTCTGGGGCGTCGCGGCCAAGTCCTTCGCCGACGAGGCCAGGCTGTCCCAGGACGTGCAGCGCCAGGACCTAGAGGCCGCGGCGAACAAGGCCGACGCCGAAGTCGCCCGCAACGATCCCGGCCCCGAGCGGGACCTCGTGGAATGCGACGCCGCGTTCCGCGTCGCGATGCGGGACTAAGTCCCCCCTGGCTACTACCTCCCGCCGCTCCGCCGGGAAGGTAGGAGCAGCGGCCGCTGGACTCTACGCCGCCTCTTCGGCGCTCTTGAGGACCTCTTCCAGCCCCTGCTCGCGGACCTTGCGGTAGAGGGTCGAGCGGCCGATGCCGAGGCGGCGGGCGACTTCGCTCATGTGGCCGGCGTAGATCTCGATGGCCAACTGGATGAGGTCGCGTTCGATCTCCTCCAGCGTGCGCAGGTGGCCCCGCTCGTCGAGGATGCGCACCGGCGCGTCCACCGGCCGTTCGGCCACCAGCTGCTCGGCGGTGGGCAGGCTGGCCATCGGAGAGCCGGCGGCCTCCGGCATCGGCGCGGCCTGGCCGGAGATCGCCGGGAAGTCGTAGGGCTGCAGGTAGGGCGCGTCGGCCAGCACGATGGCGCGGTACACAGCGTTCTCCAGCTGGCGGACGTTGCCGGGCCAGTCGAAGGCGGTCAGGCAGGCTAGGGTCTCGGCCGAGGCGCCGACGACGCTCTTACCCTCCTCGACGTTGAACCTGCGGATGAAGTGGTCGACTAGGGGGGCGATGTCCTCCTTGCGCTCGCGCAGGGACGGGGCCTCGATCGGGAAGACGTTCAGGCGGTAGAACAGGTCCTCCCGGAAGCGGCCTTCCTTCACCGCCTGCGACAGGTCGCGGTTGGTGGCAGAGACGATCCGTACGTCGACCTTCACGCTGCGCTTGGAGCCGACCGGGTCGATCTCGCTCTCCTGAAGCGCCCGCAGCAGCTTGACCTGCATCTCCAGCGGCAGTTCGCCGACCTCGTCGAGGAACAGGGTGCCGCCGTTGGCTTCCTGGAACTTGCCCAGGTGCTTGTCGGTGGCGCCGGTGAAGCTGCCCTTCTCGTGGCCGAACAGGATCGACTCCACGAGGTTCTCGGGGATGGCGCCGCAGTTCACCGCTACGAAGGGCTTGCCGGCGCGGTCGGACGAGCCGTGCACCGCCCGGGCGATGACTTCCTTGCCGACGCCGCTCTCGCCGGTGATCAGGATCGGGATCGACGACTTGGCCGCCCGCTCGCCCATTCGCCGGACCAGCTGCATGCCGGGGCTGGTCCCGACCATGTCCTGGAACGTGAAGCGGCCGCTGGCGTGCTTCTTCAGCCGCTCGACCTCGCCCTTCAGGGCGCCCATCGAGAGCGCGTTGCGGATCGAGACCATGATCCGCTCGGGGCTCGCCGGTTTCACGAAGAAGTCGGCGGCGCCGGCCTGCATGGCCTTGACGACAGTGTCGATGCCGCCCTGGGCGGTCAGCACGATCACCGGCTGGTTGAAGCCGCGGGCCCGCATCTCGGCGAGCGCCTCCTGGCCCGACAGCTTGGGCATGACCAGGTCCAGCAGGATCAGATCGACCGCCGCCCCGGAATTGAGGTGCGTGATCGCCTCATCGCCGCTCTCGGCGTGTACGACGCTGAAGCCTTCCCGCTCGAGCACGGCCTGGATCAGCCGGCGCTGGGTCGGGTCGTCGTCGACGACCAGGACGGTCTTGCTCATCTTGAACACACCCACCGTGAAACTCTGCTTGCCCATCTCTCGACCTGAGGTCCGGACGGGGCTCGTTGTCTCGCGGTGATACAGCCCGGGGGGTAAAGGGCGGGTTTCGGAGAGCTGAGTCAGGGGTTAACGCAGCGTCCCGCTTGCGGCCCCGCTCCGGCCGCGCTTGAGTGTCCTTCGACAAGGCTGCGCCAGATCGGCCTGTCCGGGGAGGAATAGATGCGAGCGGCCAGGTTCTTCTTGGTGTGCGCGGCCCTTCTGCTGGCCGCCGCCTGTCAGCGTGGCGAACAGGCCGCGGCGCCGCGTGGCGTCGACCAGGCGCGGCTCGAAGCCGCCGAAGGCAACGCCGAGTGGCTGTCCTACGGCCGCAGCTATTCTGAGCAGCGCTTCAGCCCGCTGACGCAGGTCAACGCGGAGAACGTCGGCCAACTGGGCCTGGCCTGGCACGCCGAGTTCGACACCGACCGTGGCCAGGAGGCGACGCCCCTGATGGTCGATGGGGTGCTCTACACCACCACCGCCTGGTCAAAGGTCTACGCCTTCGACGCCCGCACCGGGCAGCTCAAGTGGTCATTCGATCCCAAGGTGCCCGGCCAGAAGGGCATGGACGCCTGCTGCGACGTGGTGAACCGCGGCGTCGCCGTCTGGAAGGGGAAGGTTTACGTCGGCGCCCTCGACGGGCGGCTGATCGCCCTCGATGCGGCCACCGGAAAGCCGGTCTGGAGCGTCCAGACCACCGATACCTCGAAGCCCTACACCATCACCGGCGCGCCTCGGGTGATCAAAGGCAAGGTGCTGATCGGCAACGGCGGCGGCGAATACGGTGTGCGGGGCTATCTCTCCGCTTACGACGCCGAGAGCGGCCAGCTCGCCTGGCGATTCTACACCGCGCCCAATCCGCATGGGCTGCCCGACAACGCCGCCTCCGACAAGGTGATGGCCGAGAAGGCGGCCGCCACCTGGTCGGGCGAGGGCTGGAAGCAGTCCGGCGGCGGGGCGACGGTGTGGGACGCCATGGCGTACGACCCGGCGCTCGACATCCTCTACATCGGCGTCGGCAACGGCTCGCCCTGGAACCACCAGGTCCGCTCGAACGGGGTCGGGGACAACCTGTTCGTCTCGTCGATCCTGGCCCTGAAGCCCGACACCGGCGCCTACGTCTGGCACTACCAGACGACCCCCGGAGAGACCTGGGACTACACCGCCACCCAACACATCATCCTGGCCGACCTGAACATCGGCGGGCAGGTCCGCAAGGTGCTGATGCAGGCGCCCAAGAACGGCTTCTTCTACGTCCTCGACCGCGCCACCGGCCAGCTGATCAGCGCCAAGAACTATGTCCCGGTGACCTGGGCCACCAGCATCGATACGCGGACCGGCCGGCCGATCGAGAACCCCGCCGCGCGCTACCAGAACGCGCCTGCGATCCAGATGCCGGCGCCGTTCGGGGCCCACAATTGGCACCCGATGGCGTTCAACCCCAAGCACGGCCTGGTCTACATCCCGGCCCAGCAGGTGCCGTTCGCCTACACCACCGCGGCGGCCGACTATTCCTACCGGCCTGGCGCCTGGAACACCGGCCTGGATTTCCTGGCCAACGCCCTGCCGACCGACCAGGCGGTGCTCGCGGCCACCAAGGCGATGATCAAGGGCCAGCTGATCGCCTGGGACCCCATCGCCCAAAAGGCCCGCTGGACCGTCGACCATCCCTACTTCTGGAACGCCGGCGTGCTGACCACCGCGGGCGACCTCGTCTTCCAGGGCGCGGCGCAGGGCGAGTTCTCCGCCTACCACGCCGGCACCGGCAAGAAGCTGTGGACCTACAAGACCACCAACGGCGTCATCGCCGCGCCGATGACCTACGAGCTCGGGGGCGAGCAGTATGTCGCCATTATGGTCGGGTACGGCGGCGCTGGCGCGCTCTCAGCGCCCTTCGTGCTGCCGGACCGCCCCAGGCTCCCGGGGCGCCTGCTGGTGTTAAAGCTCGGCGGCAAGGCGACTGCGCCGGCCTACCAGCTGCCCGAGAAGGTGAAGCTCGACCTGACGAACGTCTCCTCCACGGGCGACGTGCGCCGCGGTTTCGAGCTGTTCCACACCAACTGCCAGGTCTGCCACGGACCCAACGCCTCCGGCGCCTTCCTGCCGGACCTGAAGACCTCGCAAATGCTGCTCTCCCCCGAGAGCTTCCGCTCGGTCGTCATCGACGGCGCCCTGGCTCCCCGCGGCATGCCCAGCTTCAAGGCCTGGGTCACCCCCGCCGAAGCCGAGGACCTGCGCGCCTACATCATCGGCGAAGCCAAGGGCCAGCCTGCACCGGCCATGCCCAGCCCCCGGGGCGGACCGCCGCCGAAGACCTGACGGAGGCTAGCTCAACAGCACCGCCTCGAACTGCTCGGCGATCCAGTCGGCCTGGTCGGCGGTCAGCACCAGGGGCGGCGAGATGCGGATGGTGTGGTCGTGGGTGTCCTTGCAGAGGATGCCGCGGTGTTGCAGCGCCTCGCAGTAGGGGCGCGCGCCGCCGAGGTCTTCGTGAAGCTCCAGGGCGAGCATCAGGCCGCGGCCGCGCACCTCCTTGACCTTGTCGCTCTCGATCGAGGCGAGGCCGGCTTTCAGCCGGGCGCCGATGCGCTCGGAATTGCCGACCAGGTCCTCTTCCACCAGCACCTTCAGGGCCGCGCGGGCGACGGCGCAGGCCAGCGGGTTTCCGCCGAAGGTGGAGCCGTGCTCGCCCGGCTTGATGGCGCTCATCACCTCGTCATTCGAGAGCACGGCCGAGACCGGGTAGAAGCCGCCGGAGAGCGCCTTGCCCACCAGGGTCAGGTCGGCCTCGATGCCCTCGTGCTCCTCGGCCAGCAGCTTGCCGGTGCGGCCGAGGCCGGTCTGCACCTCATCGCAGATCAGCACCACGTTGTGTTTGGTGCAGAGCTCGCGAGCCTTCTTCATGTAGCCGGCTGGCGGCACGATCACCCCGGCTTCGCCCTGAATCGGCTCGACCAGGAAAGCCACGGTGTTCGGGGTGATCGCCGCCTCGAGCGCCTTCTCGTCGCCGTAGGGCACGGCGACGAACCCCGGCGCGAACGGGCCGAAGCCGCGGTAGGTCGAAGGGTCGGACGAGAAGCCCACCACCGTCAGGGTCCTGCCGTGGAAGTTGTGCTTGCAGACGATGATCTCCGCCTTGTCCCGGGCGACGCCCTTGACCTCATAGCCCCACTTGCGGGCGACCTTCAGGGCCGTCTCCACCGCCTCGGCGCCGGAGTTCATCGGGAGCGCCTTGTGGCTCTTGGTTAGCGTGCAGAGCTCTTCGTAGAACAGCGGCAGCTGGTCGTTGCGGAACGCCCGTGAGGTCAGCGTCAGCCGGCTGGCCTGCTCGACCATGGCCGCGACGATCTTCGGGTGGCAGTGGCCCTGGTTGACCGCCGAGTAAGCGGCCAGGCAGTCCAGGTAGCGCTTGCCGTTGACGTCCCAGACGTAGACGCCCTCGCCGCGGGTCAGGACGACGTCCAGCGGTTTGTAGTTGGTGGCGCCGTAGATGGTCTCCAGGCCGATCAGGTCGGCGGCGGCATCGCGGATCATGGTGTCGGTCATGGCGGGCCTCAGGCGTTGGCGGCGAAGGGAAGGGCGGGACGCGTACGGGCGGCGGTCTGGTCCAGGCGCAGGGTCATGCAGAAGGCCGCGCCGCCGGAGAGGATGAAGGGGGAAAGGTCGATCTCGACCACGCGGTAGCCGCGCTCGGCGAGGATCGCCTTCAGCCGCGCGGGCGCCTTGGCCATGACCACCGTGCGACCGAGGCAGACAGCGTTGACGCAAAAGGCGCCGGCCTCGTCGGGACTGGCCTCGATGCGCTGCTCGGGGTCGGTGAAGGCGGCGATGGCCGCCCGGCCTGCCTCGGTGAAGGCCGGCGGGAAGTAGAGCACCTCGCCGCCGGGCAGCGGGCAGAAGCAGGTGTCGAGGTGGTAGAACTGCTGGGTCGCCAGCTCGAGCGCGACAACCTCCTGGCCGAACACCTCGGCGATCACCGGGGTCGCTTCCTTCGCCGAGCGCGGGCCGTAGCCGGTCCAGAACAGCTGGCGATGGGCGTCCCAGTGGGCGTCGCCGGCGCCTTCCTGGAACAGGCCGGGCGGCAGGGCGACGATCTCGTCGATCAGCCGGCGGGCGCGGAGCGCCTCGAAGCCTTGGCGGAACGGCGCCTCCTCGCCCTGGCGCTCCGGATGGCGGAAGTGGGCCATCAGGGCGACGCCGTCCAGCACCACCGCCGCGTTGGCCGGAAAGACCATGTCCGGCAGGCCGGGCTTGCCGGCCAGGATCTCCACCTGCGCGCCGACCATCTGCAGCGCCGCGCAGAGGGCCGCAGAGGCCCCTCGGGCCGCCTCGGCCCGCGTGGCCCCGCACTCGGCCCAGGCGTCGGGCCGCATCCAAGGATTGATCTGGTAACTGACCTCGTAGTGGCCAGGATCGGTCATCAGGATCAGCGGACGGCTGGTCATCGCAACACCCCAACTCACAGCGCGATGGGATAAGGATGCCGACCCGTTCAGCTAGCGAATAGCTGTACTGTTGCGTCAAATCCGCGGGATGATTGACTTAATGGAAGTATCTGCTGTCATTCTGTCATGGACGAGACCGACCGCAAGCTGGTCAGCCTGCTGCGCGCCAATTCCCGCGAATCGATCTCCAGCCTGGCCGCCCAGCTGAAGGTCTCCCGCGGCACGGTGCAGAACCGCATCGAGCGGATGGTGGCTCAGGGCGACATCCTGGGGTTCACCATCAAAACCCGGCCGGACGTCGAGGACCAGCGGATCCGCGCGGTGATGGTCATCAACATCGAGGGCGAGCGCTCGAGCGCCGTCGTGAAGGCCCTGCGCGGCTTCAAGCAGGTGGAGGCCATCCACTCCACCAACGGCCGCTGGGACCTGATCGCCGAACTGGCGTGCGAGAACCTGGCCGAATTCTCCCGCACCCTCGACGACATCCGCCTCATCGAAGGCATCGCCCAGACTGAGACCAACATCTTGCTGGCGACGCAAAGGTTCTAGCCTCCTCTCCCCTCGCGCGTCGCGTCGGGAGAGGGAGGGGGCGTTGCCTCGCCCGGCGCCCGCTGCTTAGCTGGCGCCAACAACGACAACGATGGTGGAGGATTACGATGGCGCAGGGCGTCGACACCCTGGTCACTCCTGAGCTTCAGGAGCAGAAGGGAAAGTGGGGCGGAGAGCGGGTCTCGCCGGCGATTGCGGCCTCGGACATCCGCAAATGGGCGATCGCCACCTACTGGCCCGAGACCCCGCCGCGCGTCTATTGGGACGAGGAGTACGCCAAGGCGACCCGGTGGGGCGGGATTATCGCGCCCAATGACTTCAACCCCTTCGCCTGGCCCGTCGAGCGGCCGCGTGTGGCCATGGGGCAGGGGACCCCGCGCAAGGACGGCCTGCGGCTGACCAACATGAACGGCGGCCAGACCGACACCTATGGCGTCCCGATGCGCCCGGGCGACGTGATCACCTCCAAGACCCGGCTGTCCGACTTCAACGAGCGCCAGGGCCGCTTCGGCCTGATGCTCTACTCGTTCCGCGAGACCGAATGGACGAACCAGAAGGGCGAGTTCGTCCGCCGCCGCATCTCCACGTCGATCCAGTACTGAGGGGGCCCAGATGACCGTGAACGTCTACTTTGAGGATGTGCAGGTCGGCGACGAGCTGCCGGGCTGGAGCCGCACCACCGACTACATGCACTGGAACCGCTATGCGGCGGTGAACGACGAGTTCGTCCCCTTCCACATGGACGACGAGGCCGGCCGCAGGGCCGGCAACGAGAAGGGCGGCTTCGGCATGGGCAACCTGCGCTACGCCTACCTCGTCAACGCCCTGCGCGACTGGATCGGCGACGAGGCCGAGATCCGCGAGATCGGCTGCCAGTACCGCGCCATCAACCAGAAGGGCGACACCCTGACGGTGGTCGGCAAGGTGGTCGAGAAGGGCACGGTCGGCGGCGAGAACCAGGTCCGCCTGGAGACCAACGTGCTCAACCAGAACGGCGAGGCCACCTGCCCCGGCCACGCGGTGGTGGTGCTGCCGAGCCGGGGGTAATCTCATCCGTCGTCCCGGCCGCAGCGAGCGGAGAGCCGGGACCCAGCCGACCTCGCATGACTCTGGGTCCCGGATCGGCCTCTCGGGCCGGCCGGGATGACGGGCTTAGGTAGCCTTCCGGAATTGGATGCGGAGCCGATCAGCGCCATATGCGGGTCCATGACTACCGAGGCGCCCCGCAAAGACCGCACCCAACTCGCGCCCGGCTACGGCGCGGGCGTGACCGAGGCGATGATCGCCGAGCTGGTGCACGCCTTCTACGGCAAGGTCCGGGCCGAGCCCGTGCTGGGGCCGATCTTCAACGGCGCCGTGGACGACTGGGAAGAGCACCTGGAGAAGCTCTGCGACTTCTGGAGCTCGGTGCTCTTGATGACCGGCCGCTTCAAGGGCCGGCCCATGGCCGCGCACGTCCAGGTCGGCGGCATCGAGCCTGTCCATTTCGGCCGCTGGCTCGAACTCTTCCGAGAGACGGCCCGCGAGGTCTGGCCGCCCAAGGCGGCCGCCCTGGTGATCGAAAGGGCGGAGATGATCGGACGCAGCCTGCAGATGGGCATCGCCGTCAGCCGCGGCGAGCTGCCCTAGGCGCCGCGCGCGTTCATCCGCCGCTCAGGAGAATGCGCTCATCTGTTGGGGCATGATCCGACGCCTGCTCCTCGTCCTCGGCCTCGCCGCCGCCCCACTCGCCGCCGCCGCGACCGTGGCGCCGCCGCCCATCCCGCCACAGCCGGACTGGCCGCCACTGCCGCAGAGCGAGCCTTCCGAACGCCCGCCGCACGGCGATGCGCTCGGCCAGGTCTGGGAGGAGGACGAGGTCAGCGGCTGGCGGGGCGTCTGGATCCGGCGCGGGACCAGCACCGTCTTCGACGCCTACTGGTGGCATCCGGCCGGCGAGCGGGTGCAGGCGGTGCTGGAGCTCAGCGGCCGCGGGCGCGAGGTCACGCTCCACCGCCAACACCCGGACGGTCAGTCGTGCCGCTACGAGGGTCGCATCGCGGCGAACTGGACCGACGTCGCCGGCCGCTACACCTGCAGCTGGGAGGCGACGCCGATGCCCTGGCGGGCGCGCATCGTCCGGATCGCCGACGTCACGCCCGCCGTGCTGAGCCCTCAGTAGTCGTAGTCGCGCCCATCCCGGATGCGGGCCGACAAGGTGCCGGCGCGGCGTTCGATTTCGGCGGTGTAGCGGGCCTCGTCGCGGACCAGCTGGTCGAGTTCGGCGCGTAGACGGGCGGCTTCGGGGGCGGTGAGGCGGCCCTCGCGGCGGGCGCGGTCGATCCGCTCGAGGAGGCGGTCGGCGCGGGCCTCGAAGCCGTCGGACCGGTCGCCGCGCCACTGATCCTCGCGCCAGTCCGCCCGGTCGTCATCCGGCTCCTCGAAGCCGCGGTCCCAGTCGCGAGCCTCGTCGCCAATCTGAGCGGAGAGGTCGTCGAAGCGGCGGTCGAGGTCGGCCCGCTCGGCCGCGCTCAGGCCGCCGATGCGGTAGCGGGCCTCCAGGTCGGCGAGGTAGCGGAAGTCGGCGCGCAGGCGGGCGGCCTCTTCGCGGGTGAGCGCGCCGGTGCGCACGCCGCGGTCGATCCGCTCGTCCAGCCGCGCCTGCCGCTCGTTGACGGTCAGCCAGGCCTGGGCCGCGGCCTGGCCTGCACCGCCGGCCACGGCTGTCGCGACGAGAAGCCCACGGATGTGTCTGCGCATGGTGATGTTCCCAGTCCGTCGGCCGAGCCTTGGCCGCACCTGATCCCAGGCGAAAACGTTACCACGCCGCCGGCACTGGAAAACCGGATGCAACCTGCACACGTCTTGGGGCGGAGGCGGCGCGCGATCGTCGTCGTTCCGCGCCGCGCCATCGGTTATAGGGGCCTCATGAACGCGCCATTCAATCCCGACGCCCTGCCGCAGTGGCGGCTCGACGACCTCTACGCCGGCCGCGAGGATCCGAAGATCCAGGCCGATCTCGACACCGCCCGCGCGGCGGCCGAACAGCTGGCCAAGCTGGAGGGCAAGCTGATCGAGGCGCGCGCCGACGCGGCCCGCCTCGGCGGCCTGCTGGACGAGGGCGTCCGTCTGTACGAGCGCGGCGCCAACCTGCTGGGCGCCGTCGGCGCCTTCGCGGGCCTGGCCGCCTCCACCGCCCGGGACGATCCGGCCTGGGCCAAGTTCGAGGCCGACCTTCGGACCCGCACGACCGAGATCGCCTCGCTGGCCCTGTTCTTCACCCTGGAGATCAACCAGCTGGAGGACGCCGAGCTGGAGGCCGCGCTCGACGCCTATCCGAAGGCCGCGGTCTGGCGGCCGTGGCTGCGGCGCCTGCGCCTGTCGCGCCCGCACGAGCTCAGCGGTGAGCTGGAGCGGATGCTGCTGGACCGCAGTCCCGCGGTGGCCAACTGGGTGCGGCTCTACGACGAGACGCTCGCCCGGCTGACGGCCAAGGCCGGGCGGGACACCCTGACCCTGCCGGAAGCCCTCAACCGCCTATCCGACCCGCTGCCGGAGCGGCGCAAGCAGGCCGCCCAGGGCCTCGCCAAAGCGCTCGAGGAGCGTACGCCGGTGCTGTCGCTGGCGCTCAATACCCTGGCTTTCGAAAAGCAGGTGGAAGATCGCTGGCGGCGCTACCCCAGCCCCGCCGCCTCGCGCCACATCGCCAACGAGGTGGACGCCGACGCAGTCGAGGCGCTGGTCGCCGCGGTGGTGGAGTCCTATCCCTCGGTCAGCCACCGCTACTATCAGCTCAAGGCCAAGGTGATGGGCCGGTCCAAGCTTGACTATTGGGACCGCAACGCCCCGCTCGACACCAGTGCGCCGCGCACCTTCACCTGGACCGAAGCGCAAGCCATGGTGCTGGACAGCTTCGCCGCGCTGGCGCCGCGGTTCGCCGACAGCGCCCGCAGCTTCTTCGCCCAGCCCTGGATCGACGCCCGGCCCCGCGCCGGCAAGCAGTCGGGCGCCTATTCGCACCCCGTGACCTCGGACAAGCACCCGTACGTGTTCATGAACTACATGGGCGAGCGGC
>NZ_DATAGM010000348.1:0-24607 GCF_036263695.1 Phenylobacterium sp. | reverse complement strand
TCGCCAAGCCCCGGGTCGACATCGGCCTGTCCACCAACGACCTCGAGCCCATGCTGGCCTTCTGGCAGGGCGAGGCGGGCGTACCCTTCGACCACCTGCTGAAGATCCGTCGCGGCCAGGACCAGCATCGGCACGACGTGCTGGGCAGCGTCTTGAAGATCAACCACCACGCCGACCCTCTGCCGGATGCGGCGCCCAGCGGCTACCGCGAACTGATCATCGCCCGCAAAGGACTGGCCTCGCCTCGGGCGATGAGCGACCCTGACGGCAACCGGGTCCGTCTCGTCCCGCCCGGGACCGAGGGCGTGACCCAGATCGGCGTGCGCCTCGCGGTGCGGGATCTCGACGACCACCGGCGCTTCTACGGCGAGGCGCTGGGCCTGCCGGAGGCGTCGTCGGCGACCGGCGCGGCCTTCCGGGCGGGTGAGAGCCTGATCCTGCTGGAGGAGAGCCCGGACGCGCCCTCGGACGCTGGCATGCGCGGCCGCGGCTGGCGCTACATCACCTTCCAGGTGTTCAAGGTCGACGAGGTCCACGCCGGCGTGCTGGCCAGGGGCGGGCGCGAGGCGATGGCGCCGACCACGCTAGGCACGACGGCCCGCATCTCCATGGTGCGGGACCCGGACGGCAACTGGATCGAGCTCTCCCAGCGCGCCTCCATCGTAGGCAGCCTGGATTGACCTCGCCTCTCACGCGACATTGATATCCCTCCGCCATCCCGCACCCTAGAGTAGGGACGCTTGGGGCGGTTTGGGGGCGTTTGGCCAAGGCCATGGATGGGGGGATGCAGGGCGGCGCGCGCCTGCTGGTGGAAACCCTCTACCAGGTGGCCGCGGACCCGGAGTGCTGGGAACAGCTGATCGAGGCGCTCGAAGGGGCCGCCGACGAGCCGCCGGCGCCGGTGGCCGCCGAGCTCGGCCGTATCCATGGCCTGGCGCAGATGGTCCGCCGGCAGGGCGAGGGCCCGGCGCAGCGCGGCGAGGCGCGGCCGGAGATGGGCTGGCTGCTGCTGTCGCCCCGCCGCACGGTGCTCGCCTGCAATCCCGCCGCCCGCGCCGCGCTCGAGCCGGACCTTGCGCAGGTGCGCGCCGGCGCGCACATCGGCTTTGTCGACCCCGCCAACGCCGAGGCGCTGGAGGCGGCCCTGGCCGACGCCCGCCGCTCCGGCCGCCAGACCATTCTGCGCCTGGAGCGCGAGGCGGGCTCGGCGCCCGCCTTCGCCTATGTGGCTTCGCCGAGCGTGCTGGAGGACGGCCCGGCGAGCGCCGAGCCCGGCGCATTCGCTCTCGTCTTCCCCTCGCCGGATCCGGCCGAGCGGCTGTGGAGCAGCATCCGCGAGAGCTTCGGCCTGACGCCGGCCGAGCTGCGCCTGGCCCGCAAGCTGCGCGATGGGTTGACCCTCTCCGACGCGGCGCAGGACCTGAACGTCAGCGTCAACACCGTGCGCAACCAGCTGCGCGCGATCTTCGACAAGATGGGCCTGAAGCGGCAGGCCGACCTCGTCCGGGCGCTTACCGAGCTGGCGGCTCTGGCAGGCGCGCTGTCGTCGGCGAGACCGGCCGGAGACGACGAGACGCCGCCGATCCGCCACATCCGTCTGGGCGACGGGCGGCGGCTGGCGTATCGCGAGTACGGCTGCCCGGACGGGCGGGCGGTGCTGGCCTTCCATGAGGGCATGGGCTCGTGCCTGCTGCCGGCCGAGACCTCCCGGATGGCCCGCGAGCTCGGCCTTCGGCTGGTCTGCGCCGACCGGCCGGGCTTCGGCCAGTCGGACCGGCGCGCGGACTACGGGTTCGGGGCCGTGGCCGAGGACATGGTCCAGCTCTGCGATCGCCTGGGCCTGCAGCACGTCGTCCTCAGCGGCCTGCTTTCCGGCGCCCCGTCGGCGCTGGCGACCGCCATCCGGCTGGGCGATCGCGCCCGCCTGGTCATGGTCTGCTCGGGGCGCCCGCCCAGGATCACCCGCGCCCGCGGCCCGCTTGGCGAGTTCCGCGCCCGCCTGGAGAGCCATCCCTGGGTCGTTGAGAGCTTCTTCGCCATCCTGCGCCTCCGGCTCTCGCCGGGCCTGGTGCAGAGGCTGATGCGCCGCTCATCCGAGTTCTCGGATGGCGACCGGGCGTGGTTCGACGCCAATCCCTGGGTCGCGGAATATGTGACAGCCTACGTCGGCGAGTGCCTGGCCCACGGCGCCCGGGGGATCGCCGACGAGATCGGCGCCTTCCGCCGGTCAGGCAACATGAGCCTGGCGGGACTCTCAGCCCCGGTCGCCGTGTTCCACGGAGCGGAGGACACCTTCAACCCCCTCTCCGACATGCTGGACTACCTCGGCGAGCGCGCCAGCGAAGTCACCGTCTTCGACGCGGTCGGCCATCTCGCCGCCGCCAGGCACTGGCGCCAGCTGCTGGAGCGCGCGGCGGGGTAGCGGCCCTTCCTTTCCCGCGACGCGGGAGAGGGGGCCCGCCCGCCGAAGCCCGCGGAGGCCGGCTGAAGAGCGGGTAGGGGAGAGGAAAAGCCCCTACCGCGGCCTCTCTCCCGCTTCACTGGATGCTGTTCGAAGCGCCGCGCGCGCGGCGTGCCCTTACCACCACCCGCTCTTCAGCCTTCGGCTTCGGCAGGCGGTCCCTTCTCACGAATGGGAATGGAAAGAGGCTCCCGTAGTCCGTTTGCGTCATGCGGCGCGGTGCGGGCGCGTGCTCGAAAGCGGCTGATGACGACAGTGGCTTTCACCTTCAGGCGTGGCGCACGCACCCGGCTCATCGCAGGTCTGGTGCTGGCGCTCGCCGGGACCGCTGCGGCAGCCCAGACCGACCCCTTCGGGGCGCTGCATCCGGCGGCGCCAGGCGCCACCTCGTCCGGCCGCACGGGCTCGACCTCGGTCACCGGGGCAGTGGGGCGGTCCTATGCGGGGGCGCAGGCGGGCGGGCTGGTGAGCCTGGCCCAACTCGACCTGACGCCCGCGAACATCCCGCCGCTGACGCCGACGCTGCAGGTCACCGGGGCCAAGTTTCTCGCCGGCCGCGCAAAGATCGCGGTGCCCACCTACGCGCTGGCATTCGTCCACGGCGCCGAGGTCAGCGCCTTCGCCGGCGGGGCCGGATCGTCCATGGCGGGGCGCCGGACGAAGATCGCCACGCGGCTGACGGGCCTCAGCGACACCCAGGCGGCGGCGCTGGCGGACGAGGCTTACCGCGACCTGGTGGGCCGGCTGCGGGCCGCCGGATTCGAGGTGGTCTCGCCCGAGGTCCTGGCCGCGGCCCCGCATATGGCCAGCCTTTCCACCCACGACGGCGTCTATGGCGCGCAAGGGATGATCGGGGGCGGCGGGACCAAGGGCTGGATCTCCTACCCGCCGAAAGGGGCGCCGCTGATCAAGGGCTACGCCGGCGAGAGCGGAATGGCGATGATGGCCATGTCGCGCTCGCTGCTGACCCTCGGCCACGTCAGCAAGGAGGTGGACGCGGTCCTGCTGCTGCCGCGGCTGATCGTCGATCACGTGACCATGGAGAGCACCGGCCGGCGCAACTTCGTGGGCTCGGCCCAGGCGGGCGCCGAGTTGCAGTTCGGCCTCAACGCCGCGAGCCGCACCGACTTCATCTTCGGCAACGAGCGGGGCGGGGCGATGCCCGGCGCCTTCACCACCAAGGGCGCCTCCAGCCACGAGCCCTTCGGCATCATGGCCAAGGCCTCGGACCGCTCCGACAGCGTCGGGCTGCACAACGCCTTGGCCGTGGCCGGCTTTGGCTCGGTCTACCGCCAGAGCCTGGTCTACGACGTGGAGGTCTCGCCCAAGCGCTTCGCTGCGCTCACCCGGGCGGCTTTCCAGGGCTACAACGCCGCGCTCGTCGCGGAAATCCGCCGCGCCCGAGGGGGCGGCTGAGCCATGTTTTTCCGGGGGAGCTTTCCGATGAGACTTGCGATCTGCAGCGCCGCGGCGCTGCTGGCGATGGCGCACGCCGCCTTCGCCCAAACGGCCGACGCGCCGCCGGCCCCAAGCTCGGCGGCGACCGAGGAGGCGCCGGCGCAGCAGCTAGCCCCTGCGCCGGCCGCCGACCCCAACGTCTACCAGGTGCTGCGCCCGGGCGACCGGGAGCTGAGCTGCCAGGCGCTGGGCGATGAAGCCAACGCGCTGAACGCCAGTCTGCTCGCCGAGCAGAAGGCCGCCGCCAAGAAGGCCGGGCGCGGCCGGCTGGGCCGCCAGGTCGCCGGCAACACCGCCGGCGGGGCGATGAAGATCGGCGGGCGGATGATGCTGGGCCGGGTGATCGGCGGCATGACGCCCTTTGGCGGCCTGGTGGCGGTGGCCGCCAACGACGCCCTGGCCGACTCCGCCGGACAGGCCATCGCCCGCGGCGACGAGGCCGAGGCGGCGCCAGTCGTCAGCCCCGAGCAGCAGCGCATGAACCACCTTCTCGGCCTCTACCGCGAGAAGGGTTGTTAGGGCCGGCGACGGGGGCTCGGGGGAGCTTCCGAGGCCGGCTTTCTGACCCGGGCGCAGCCCCTCCCAAGCGGCTGCGCTCGTTGTCCTTCCCTCCCTGAGCCGCCATGCTGCGGCCAGGGAGGACTTTTCGCATGACGACACGTGCTTTGGTGCTGGGCGGCGGCGGGCCGGTGGGGATCGCCTGGGAGTGCGGGCTGATCGCTGGCCTCCACGCGGCGGGCGTCAACCTGGGCGAGGCCGACTTCATCATGGGCACCTCAGCCGGCTCCTTCGTCGGCGCGCGGCTGGCCATGGGCGCCGAGCCGAAGAGCTTGGCGGCGCCGATCCTGGCCGAAGCCGAGCGGCCGCAGCGGGCGGCGCCGGCGAACGGCTCGGCGCCTGAGCGGCCGGCCGACACCAGCGCCCTGATGCAGATGCTGTCCGGAGAGGGAACGGCGGGCCTCTCTCCCCAGGAGACGATGCAGCGGATCGGCGCCTTCGCGCTGAACGCCCGGACCATGAACGAGGACGCCTTCATCGGCACCTTCGGGAAGAGCTTCGCGAGCCTGCCGGACGACGCCTGGCCGCCGAAGGACTACGCCTGCACCGCCGTCGACGCCGAAAGCGGCGAGTTCCGGCTGTGGACGAAGGAGTCGGGCGTCGGCGTGACCCGCGCCGTGGCCTCCAGCTGCTCGGTGCCGGGGATTTACCCGCCGGTCACCATCCAGGGCCGCCGCTACATGGACGGCGGGATGCGCTCGGGGACCAACGCCGACCTCGCCAAGGGCCACGACAAGGTGCTGATCATCGCCCTGCGCATCGGCGGGACCGGCCCGGCCGCCGAGCGCGCCGCCAAGCGCCTGGCCTCCGAGGTCGAGGCGCTGACGGCGTCTGGCGCCCGCGTCGAGGTGATCACACCCGACGAAGCCAGCCAGTCCGCCTTCGGCCCCAACCTCATGGACTTCCGCCGCCGGCCAGACGCGGCCCGGGGCGGCATGGCCCAGGGCGAGCGCGAGGCGGAGCGGATCGGCGGGTTCTGGTCCTGATCCTTCCTCTCCCATGAATGGGAAGGGAACGGCGCGGCTCAGGCCTTCACGACCTTGGCGGCCAACTCCTCCGGCAGCCGGGCGGTCGCGTTGCGGGTGTCGACCACGAGGGGGACGGCCTGGGCCAACTCCGCGTAGTCAACGCCGTCGTGGTCGGTGCAGATGACGGCGCAGTCGTAGGCCGCCAGGGCCTGCCTGCTCCAGGCTATACTGGACATGCCGGCCACCTCCGGGTGCTCGGGCATGTCGAGGGCGTGGGGGATGAAGGGGTCGTAGTAGTCGACCTCGGCGCCGCGGCCGCGCAGCCGCTCGATGATCTCGAGAGAGGGGCTCTCGCGCATGTCGTCGACGTTCTTCTTGTAGGCCAGGCCGACGACGAGCACCCGGGCCCCGCGCACTGCCCGGCCGAGCCGGCTCGAGAGCGCTTCGGAGACGTGCCCCACCACCCGGCGCGGCATGGCGGTCACCACGTCGCCCGCCAGCTCGATGAACCGGGTCGCCTCCCCGTGGGCGCGAGCCTTCCAGGTCAGGTAGAAGGGGTCGATGCCGATGCAGTGGCCGCCCAGGCCGGGGCCCGGATAGAAGGGCATGTAGCCGAACGGCTTGGTCTTGGCCGCCTCGACGACTTCCCAGATGTCGATGCCGAGACTCTCGTAGACGACCTTCAGCTCGTTCACGAGGGCGATGTTGACCAGCCGGAAGACGTTCTCGGTCAGCTTCACCGCCTCGGCGGTCTTCAGGTCGCTGACCGGCACCACCTGGGTCAGGGTGGCGTAAAGGGCGACGGCCATCCGCCGCTCGGGCTCGGTGTCGGCGCCCACCACCTTGGGGATCGAGGTCGCCCCGAACTGGATGTTGCCGGGGTCCTCGCGCTCAGGACTGTAGGCCAGGGCGAAGTCGGCGCCAGACTTGAGGCCGCCGGCCTCCAGGATCGGCCGGATCAGCTCCTCGCTGGTGCCGGGATAGGTGGTGGACTCCAGCACTACCAGCTGGCCGGGGCGCAGGTGCGCCGCGATGGTGCGCGCGCAGGCCTCGACGAACGACAGGTCCGGCTCGCGGTGCACGTTCAGCGGCGTCGGCACGCACATGAGCAGGGCGTCGGCCTCCGCGAGCCGCGACGGATCGCTCGTCAGCGCCAGCCGCCCGCTGTCGCGCATGGCCGCGACACGGGCGTCGTCGATGTGGCGGATGTAGGTGCGGCCGGCGTCGATGGTGGCGATCTTCTCGGCGTCCGGGTCGAAGGCCAGCACCTTGAAGCCCTTGCCGAGGAAGCCCTCGGTGAGCGGCAGGCCGACGTAGCCGAGGCCCAGGATCCCGACCGTCAGCTCGCGGGCGGCGGCGCGCCGCTCGAACTCGGCGGCCATGGCGTCGGCGGCGGCGACGGCTACGTTCATGCGGCCTTTCCGTGGAAGCTGCGGATGGCGTCGATGATCTGCGACTGCACCTGCGGCTCCAGATAGGGGTGCATGGGCAGGCTGATGACCACGCCCGACTTGGCCTCGGTCACCGGCAGTCCGCCGGGCGCCTTGGGGAAGCCAGCATAGACGGCCTGCTGGTGGATGGGGATGGGATAGTAGACGGCCGTTGGGATGTCGCGGCTCTTCAGATGCGCGGCGAGGCCGTCCCGGTCCGTTGTCTCGACCGTGTACTGGGCCCAGACAGAGCGGCCGCCGTCGATGACGGCGGGAACCTTGACCACGTCCGACAGCGCCTGGGCGTAGCGGTCGGCGACCTCGTTCCGCAGGCGGATCTCGTCGGCGAAGATTTTCAGCTTCTCCAGCAGGACGGCGGCCTGGACCGTGTCCATCCGGCTGTTCATGCCGATCCGCAGGTTGAGGTACCGGGGGTCGTGGCCGAAGTCGCGGCCCTCTACGTCCGACTTCACCGCCTGGCCGTGTACCCGCAGCGAGACCAGAACGTCGTGCAGCCGCTCGTCCTTGGACAGCACCGCCCCGCCGTCGCCGTAGCAGCCGAGCGGCTTGGCCGGAAAGAAGCTGGTGGTGGCCACGTCCGCCCAGTGGAGGGGGTGCCTGCCCTCCAGCGTGCAACCGAAGCCCTGAGCGCTGTCGGCGATCAGCTTCAGGCCGTGCGCCTTGGCGATGCGCGAGATCGCCGGGTAGTCCGCCGGCTGGCCGAACAGGTCTACGGCGATGATCGCCTTGGGCGTCAGCCGCCCCTCGCGCTTCACCGCCTCGATGGCGGCCTGGAGGCTTTCGGCATCGAGGTTGTAGGTGTCCGGGTCGATGTCGACGAACACCGGCTCGGCCCCGACCAGCGGCACGACCTCGGCGGTCGCCGCGAAGGTGAAGCTCGGGCAGAAAACGGCGTCGCCACGTCCGACGCCGAAGGCCATCAGCGGCAGGATCAGGGCGTCGGTGCCGTTGCCGCAGGAGAGGGCGAACGGCGCCTCGCCGAACGCCGCCAGCTCGCGCTCGAACTGACCGATCTCCGGGCCCATGATGTAGGCGCCTGAGCGGACCACCTTCAGGATGGCGGCCTCCAGTGGCTCGCCCAGGCGTTGGCGCTGGGCCTGCAGGTCGATGAAGGGAATGGCCATCCGCCCGTCCTCAAGTCTTGGAGCGGGCGCCTTTTAAGCTGCGTCGGGGGCCCTCTCCAAACACGCTTGGTGACGCGGTGTTGCCGCGCGCCGCCGGCCTGGGCCAAATGCGCGCCCAACCGGAGGAGCCCATGGCCGAGCGCAAGCACCGTTACGAGGTCGAGGTCGTCTGGACCGGGAACACCGGCGAGGGGACGAAAACCTACCGCAGCTACAGCCGCGACCACGAGATCCGCGCCGAGGGCCGGCCGCCGATTCCGGGCACCTCCGACCCGCTGTTCCGCGGCGACAAGACCCGCTGGAACCCCGAGCAGCTGCTGATCGGCGCCCTCTCGGCCTGCCACCAGCTCTGGTACCTGCACCTGGCCGCTGAGGCCGCCGTGGTGGTCACCGCCTACGAGGACCGGGCCGAAGGGCTGCTGCTGGAGAGCGACGACGGCGGCGGGCGGTTCTCGAAGGTGGTTCTGCGCCCAATGGTTACCATCGCGCAGGGCTCGGACCCGGAGGTGGCGCAACGCCTGCACCACCCCGCGGCCGAAAAGTGCTTCATCGCCTGCTCGGTCAACTTCCCCGTCGAGCACGAGGCGACGGTGGTGGTGGGGGGATAACCTCCTCTCCCCCGACGCGCAGCGCGAGGGGAGAGGATTGAGGAGAGGGGCGGCGCAAGTCTCGCCGCCCGCTCCGGATAGTCGACCGAACTGCGTAGGTGGTCACGCCGCGATCGGGCGCCGGAACGTCCGCGCATTTGAAGGCGCCGCTGCACCCCTCTCCCGGCCTCTCCCCTCGGGCTTCGCCTCGGGGGAGAGGAGGGAGGAGAGATCAGATCTGCCGGGTGCGGCCCGCCCAGAAGGGCTCGCGGACCTTCTTGCGCTGGATCTTGCCGGCCGGGCTGCGGGGCAGCTCGTCGACGAAGTCGAGGGTCTTGGGGACCTTGTAGCCGGCCAGGGTCTTGCGGGCGAACTGCAGGATCTCCTGCTTCAGCTCCTCGGAAGGCGTGAAGCCGTCGCGCAGGTGCACGATCGCCTTGACCTCTTCACCCCACTCTTCGTTCGGCACGCCCACGCAGCAGACGTCGTCCACCGCCGGGTGCTTGACCAGCTCGTTGTCGATCTCCTGCGGGTAGATGTTCACCCCGCCCGAGATGATGGTCTCGGCGTCGCGGCCGGTGAGGAACAGGAAGTCGTCCTCGTCGAAGTAGCCGACGTCGCCCAGGGTGAAGAAGTCGCCCACCCGGCTCTTGGCGGTCTTCTCGGGGTCCTTGAAGTACTGGAACCCGCCGCCCGGGGGCAGCTGGTGGTAGATGGTGCCCGGCACGCCCGGCGGGCAGTCGTTACCCTCGTCGTCCAGGATCCGCACCTGCAGCAGGGCGGGCCTCTTGCCGACGCTGCCCGGCTTCTTCAGCCACTCCTCGGCGAAGATGAAGAAGCCCGCGCCGCCTTCCGAGCCGGCGTAGTACTCGTGAACGATCGGGCCGAACCAATCGATCATCGCCTTCTTCACCTCGGGCGGGCAGGGGGCCGCGCCGTGGATGATGTATTTCACGTGGCTGACGTCGTACTTCTTCTTCACCTCGTCCGGCAGCGCCAGCAGGCGCTGGAACATGATCGGCACGAGGTGCATGTGGGTCACCTTCTTCTCCGCGATCGTCTTTAGGACGAGCTCGGAGTCCCACTTGTCGATGAACACCAGCGGCACGCCGTTGGCCATCGAGGCGCGCACGTCGAAGGCCAGCGGGGCGGCGTGGTAGGCCGGGCCGGCGCACATCTGGACGTGCTCATCGCGGTTGTAGTCGGCGCGGGTCGAGGCCGCCGAGGCGGTCGGAACCACCGGGTTGGGGCGGTAGACGCCCTTGGGCCGGCCGGTGGTGCCCGAGGTGTACATCATCTGGTTGCCGAGCGTCGGATCGGTGATGTTGCTCGGGTCCAGCGGCGCCAGCGCCTCGTCGTAGTTGAGGAAGCCTTCGACGTCGCCGTCGATGGCCACCTTCAGCAGCAGCAGGTTGGACTCGTCCCCCGCGATCTTGCCCGCCGGGTAGCGCGCCTCGGCGAACAGCGCCTTCGCCTCGCAGTCGGAGACGATGTAGGAGACCTCGTCCGCCTTCAGGTGCCAGTTCACCGGGGTGATCCGGAAGCCGGCCCGCTGGCAGGCGGCCAGCACTTCGACGAACTCAGCGCGGTTGGAGCAGAGCAGAGCGACGGCGTCGCCGGCCTTCAGGCCCGCATTGCGCATCAGGCGCACGAGGCGGTTGGCGTTGTCGTTGACCTGCTTGAAGGTCCGCGTCCGCCCGGAGGGCTCGAATATCTGCACCTTGTCCGGCTGGACGTCGGCCCAGACCGCCTGGGTCATGCCGGTCAGGGCCGCCTGGCCGAGCCGATCCGCCAAATCCGCAACGCGGTCCTGTACATCCGTCATCAAATTCCTCCCGGGGCGCGCCCGCTCGTTGAACCGGCGGGGGCGTCAAAATGAATGGCGAGGCGGCGACCTTCGCGGTCGGCCCGGACCAATATGTCCGCGAAAGGCCGCCCGCACCGTCCTCTGAGCCCACTATGGCCGGGGATTTCCGCATGGGCAATTCCGGCGGCTGATTCTGGCGGAGGCGCCAAAATCCCGGCGCGCGGCTACTTCAGGTTCTGCGCCACCCAGTCGAGGCGGGCCTTCAGGTGATGCTCGCGGACCGCGGGGCCGTCGGATCCGAACTCCAGCAGGGGCTCGCGGGCGGTCTCGAATTTCGGCCAGGCGGGACCGCCGGCGCTGTCGGGATCGCCCCGCTTCGCGAATGCGGCCCAGTAGGCGTTCATCGCCTCGGCGAGCGGCGCCTCGTGGGCGGTGAGCTTCTGGGCCGCGCCGCCGAACACGTAGCGGATCTCGGCCGTGTGGCGCGCGCCCATGGACGCGGCCCGGCCCTCCGGCGGGACGTAGGAGAAGTAGTAGAGCCAGGTCGGCGCGGCCTTGCTGTGCAGGCGGGCGAGGTTCCGGTCGGGCTCGGTGACCAGTTGGGCGGTGACCAGGTCGTTGACGATGCGGGCCTTGTCGCCGGTCCCTGCGGGATCGAAGGCGGCCAGCATCGCCTCCCGGCCTTGAGTGATCGCATCCAGCTGCGCAGGCTGCGGGCGGACCAGGCTGGCCTCGTTGGAGTTGCCGCCGATGATCAGCGGGATTTTCATCTGCTTGCCGGCGGCGAATCCCTCCGCGATCCCGCCCTGGATCAGGCGGCCGTCGGCGATGGGGTAGGGCCCGTCCGGCGCACCGATCAGCGGGCCGCTCGGGAAGGCGCTGAGCGGCAGCTTGCGCAGTGCGGCGGCGGCGGCGGCGTTGTCCCCGGCGACGCCGGCCTTGGCGGCCGCGGCGGCGCCCAGGTCCTCCATGGTCTTCAGCGGCCGGGGCTGGGTGCGGGCGAAGCCGGACTCCACGATCGCCTTGTGGAACAGCCCCTTGGCGTCGGGCGCCAGCATCAGGAACAGCGTGGAGATGCCGCCCGCCGACTCGCCGAAGACGGTGACGTTGCGCGGATCGCCGCCGAACGCGGCGATGTTGTCCTTCACCCACTTCAGGGCGTGGATCTGGTCCATCAGACCGTAGTTGCCGGTGCGGCCGCCCTCCTTCGTCAGCGCCGGGTGGGCGAACCAGCCGGCGCGCCCGAGGCGGTAGTTGAGGGTGACGAGGACGATGCCCTTCTTCGCGAACTCGCCGCCGTCGTGCACCGCGCCGAAGCCGCCGGTGGAGTCGCCGATCGCGAACGCCCCGCCGTGGATCCAGACCATCACCGGCAGCTTCGCGCCCGGCTTCGCGTCGGCCGGCTTGGTGACGTTAAGGTAGAGGCAGTCCTCTTGTTTGGCGCAGCCGGTCGCCGGCGCCGTCGCCTCGCGCACCTCGCTCCAGGCTTTGGCGGGTTGTGGCGGGCGCCAGCGCAGCTCGCCGACGGGTGGGGCGGCGTAGGGCAGGCCCTGGAACCGGGCGACGCCGTCCTCCACGGCCCCGCGGACCGGGCCGGAGCGGGTCTTCACCACCTCGGCGGCCGCGGCCGAGGCGGGGGCCGGCGCCTCCTTCGCCAGAGCCGCCGCCGGCGACAACGTGAGGACCAGCGCCGCA
Organism: Phenylobacterium sp.; assembly: GCF_036263695.1. GTDB lineage: Bacteria > Pseudomonadota > Alphaproteobacteria > Caulobacterales > Caulobacteraceae > Phenylobacterium. The sequence continues at coordinate 12,498 of NZ_DATAGM010000348.1, read as the reverse complement.
GCGGCGGCCAGCAGGCGATATAGGACCACCGAAACCTCCCCCGATTTTTCGAAGCTTCGGTCTAGCAGCCCGCCGCCTCCGGCGTATGTCGCCAAGGAAAACCGGCATGACCTGGTCCGGGCTTCCCGTCGGGATGATAGTTAGGTAACCAACCTAACTTCGGGGGTTGGCGGCGCCGCACCCGGCGCGGCACAATCAGGTCCATTGGACGACGGACATTTCGTATGAGTGATTCACACCCCAGCCGGCGGGGTGCGGGCGATGTCTGACTCTGCGGCCCCAAGCTTCGGGCAGGTGGACGTCAAGGCGATGCCGGGGGTCCTGAAGCGGATCATCCGGCTGGCCCTGCACTATCCCGGGGGCGTCGCCCTGGCGATCGGCTGCTCGCTGGGCTCGGCCATCGCCAGCCTGACGTTGCCCAAGCTGTTCGGCCACGCTGTCGACCAGGCCACCCGGCTGCTGTCGCAGGGCCCGACCCTGGCGGAAGACGCCCGCAACGCCCTGCTGGTCACGGCGGGCCTGGTGATCCTGGCCTCGACGGTGCGCGGTTTCCTCACCGGGTTCGCCGGCTACGTCGCCGAGGTGGTCAGCCAGAAGGTCGGCTACGACCTGCGCATCGCCTTCTTCCAGCAGCTCCAGCGGCTGTCGTTCGGCTTCCACGACCGCATCCACTCCGGCGACCTGATCACCCGCGGCATGCTCGACCTGGAGGGCGCCCGCGCCTTCATCCAGGGCGGGATGATGCAGACCTTCACCCTGGTGCTGCTGCTGACCGTCGCCACGGCGATGATGTTCGCCACCGACTCCACCATGGCGGTGATCGGCCTGCTGTTCGTGCCGATCGCCGGCTTCGTGCTGGCCAGGATGGGCTTCCTGCTGCGGGTGACCTGGCTGAAGGTCCAGCAGCTGCAGTCGATCCTCACGCTGACCATGGAGGAGAACCTCCAGGGCATCCGGGTGGTCCGCGCCTTCAGCGGCAAGAAGCACGAGCTCTCCAAGTTCGACCGGTCGGCCGAGGATGTGCTGCAGTACTCCTATAAGCGGATCACGCTGCGCTTCCGGGCCATCTCGGTGATGACCCTGTCCTTCTACGGATCCATGGCCCTGCTGCTCTGGTATGGCGGGCACAAGGTCGCGGCCGGGCAGATCTCGGTCGGCAAGCTCACCGAGTTCCTCACCTACATGACCCTGCTGCAGACCCCGATCCGGCAGATCGCGATGATCTTCGCCTCGGCCGCCCGCGCCACCTCGTCCGGCGGGCGGCTGTTCGAGGTGCTGGACCTGGAGCCCGACATCGCCGACGCGCCGGGCGCCCAGCCCCTGAAGCCCGCCAAAGGCGTGCTGCGGTTCGAGCACGTGGACTTCGCCTACGATGCGGGCCGGCCGATCCTGCAGGACATCAGCTTCCAGGTCGGGCCGGGCGAGACGATCGGCATCGTGGGCCCGCCCGGCAGCGGCAAGTCGACCATCGCCCAGCTAATTCCGCGCTTCTACGACGTGACCGGCGGGCGGATCACCATCGACGGCCAGGACGTGCGCGAGGTCACCACCGCCTCCCTGCGCGAGTACGTCGGCCTGGTGCAGCAGGAAGCCTTCCTGTTCGACACCACCGTCACCAACAACATCGCCTACGCCGACCCATGGGCTAGCGAGGACCGGATCGTCGGAGCTTCGCGCACGGCGCAGCTGCACGACTACATCGCCGCCCTGCCCGGCGGCTACGAGACCCGCGTCGGCGAGCGGGGCGTGGCCCTCTCTGGCGGCCAGCGCCAGCGGATGAGCATCGCTCGCGGCGTCGTGCCGGGCCCGGGGATCATGATCTTCGACGACTCCACCGCCGCGATCGACGCGGTGACCGAGAAGAAGGTGCGCGAGGGCATCAAGCAGGCCACCCGCTCGATGGCCACGGTGATCATCGCCCACCGCCTCTCCTCGTTGATGCACGCCGACGAGATCCTGGTCATCGACGAGGGCCGGGTGATCGAGCGCGGCACGCACCCGGAGCTGATCGCCAAGGGCGGCGTCTACGCCGACCTCTACGCCCTGCAGACCCGCACCGAGCAGGGCGGGGTGATCGACGACGAAGCAGCGCCGGCTGCGGCGCCGACCGTGGAGGCGGCCCGGGTATGAGCGACTTCGCCTTCGAACGCGACGGCACGGCGGCCTCCAGCGCGCCCCGCCGCCCCCGCGCCAGCCTGGGCTCGGCCGAGGCCGAGGAGATCTTCGCGTCGTTCGACCCGAAGATCCTGCGCCGGTTCTTCGCCTTCCTGAAGCCGCACAAGACCTACCTGATCCTGGCCCAGGTGGCGGTGCTGGCTTCAGCCGCCACGGCCATGTCCATCCCCTTCATGATCGGCCGCGCGGTCGACGCGGCCGCCAAGCGCGACCCGTCGCGTCTCGACGACATCGTGATGGTGTTCGCCGGCCTGGTGCTGCTGAATGCCGGGGCCTTCTTCCTCGAGCAGTGGATGAGCGCCCGGCTGGCCCAGAAGGTGATCTTCGACGTCCGCCGCTCGATGTTCAGCCATTTCCAGGACGTGTCGCTGTCCTTCATGGACAAGACCCACGTCGGCCGGATCATGGCCAGGCTCCAGGGCGACGTGAACTCGCTCCAGGAGTTCCTGGAGAGCACGACGGGCGCGCTGGGCGACCTCGTGCTGCTGATCGGCATCGCCATCGTGCTCCTGGCGACGGACCTGCAGCTGGGCCTGCTCACCCTCACCGTCATCCCCATGCTGATCGCCGTCCGCGCGGTCTGGCTGCCGTTCTCGAAGAAGACCTTCCGGCGGGCGCGCGACGCCAGCTCCACCGCCAACTCGGCGCTGGCCGAGAACATCCAGGGCATCCGCACCATCCAGGAGACCCGGCGCGAGGCGATGAACTTCGAGCTCTACAAGGAGAAGGCGCTCGAGAACATGCACGCCCAGAACGGCTCGGCGAAGCTCACCCAGGTGATGGTGCCAACGGTGGACGTGCTGACCGGTTTCGCCATGGCCATCGTCGTCGTGGTGGGCGGCAACGCGGTGCTGGGGGGGCGGCTGGACGTCGGCGTGATGGTCGCCTTCATCTTCTATGTGCAGCGGTTCTTCGACCCGGTTCGCATGCTGTCCATGCAGTACACCATCATGCAGCGGGCGATGGCGGCCGGGCACCGAATCTTCGAGGTGCTCGACGTGCCCGTGAGCATCAAGGACAAGCCGGGCGCCGTCCGGCTCGGCCCGGATGTCGAGCCGACGGTCGAGTTCAGGAACGTCACCTTCGGCTATGACCCCAAGCGGCCGGTGCTGCACGACATCTCGTTCAAGGTGAAGCCGCACGAGGTGGTGGCCCTGGTCGGGCCCACGGGCTCGGGCAAGACCTCGATCATGTCCCTGACCCACCGCTTCTACGACGTGGACAAGGGCCAGGTGCTGGTCGGCGGCCACGACGTGCGCGACGTGGAGCTGGAGAGCCTCGGGCACGTGATCGGCATGGTGCTGCAGGAGCCCTTCCTGTTCACCGGCACCATCGAGGAGAACATCCGCTACAACACCTCGGCCACCCTCGAGGAGATCACCGAGGCGGCGAAGGCGGTCAGCGCCCACGACTTCATCATGCGCCTGCCGGAGGGCTATCAGACGCGGCTCGGCCAGCGCGGGCGCAACATCAGCCTCGGCCAGCGCCAGCTGGTCAGCTTCGCCCGGGCGCTGGTCGCCGACCCCAAGATCCTGATCCTCGACGAGGCCACGGCCAACATCGACAGCTTCACCGAGCAGGCCATCCAGAAGGCGCTGAAGGTGCTGTTCGCCGGCCGCACCTGCATGGTCATCGCCCACCGGCTGGCCACCATCCGCGACGCCGACCGGATCGTCGTGCTGCAGCAGGGGCGGATCATCGAGGAAGGCCCGCATGACGAGCTGATGGCCCACGAAGGCCTCTACGCTAGGCTCTACCGCTCGGCCCACGCCTCGTTCGACGACGCCACGGTGGCGGCGACGGGCGACGCCGAGTTCGCGATGCGGACCTAGGTTTTCCGGAACACGAAAACCTCGCCCGACGCCCCGAGCGGGACCGGCGGCCGGTCGGGCACAAGTCCGGCCTCGACTGCGAACGAGGTGGGATCGCCGGCGTAGAAGGTGAGCCGCTCTGAGGAGCGCCGCTCCTCCTGGCCGCGGGCGTTCAGCAGGACGTAGTCCAGCACCTGGTCGTAGCGGCCGATGTCGGGACGCCGCCGCCGCTCGCGGATGAACAGCTGGAGCACCCGCCCGCCATCCACCCGCACCGCCAGCACCGGCTCCTTCGGCCCCTTCGGCGGGGGCTGGTCGAGGGAGCCCTCGGTCGGCATGTGGAAGGCCGCCAGGGCGCCGGGCGCAAGTCGCGGGGCGAGCCCCGCGAACACATTGCGCCAGGCCGCGCCGCGGGGCGCGTGGGCCAGGGTGAAGAAGGGATAGATGGCGGCGGCGAACGGGCCGTCCACCGAGAGCGCGGTCATGTCCCCCTGCACGAACGTCAGGCGTCCTGCGACCTGCGGGTCGGCCGTCGCGAGCTTGGCGCGGGCCTGGCGAAGCATGGTGGGCGCGAGGTCGACGCCGACCACCTCGAAGCCCTTTTCCGCCAGAGCGAAGGCGATCCGGCCCGTGCCGGTCCCGACCTCGAGGATGCGCGAGCCGGCCGGCGCGAGGCCGGCGTAGAGCTCGATGTCGCCTTCCAGCGAGCCGTCCATGGCGGTGAGCAGGTCGTAGTAGGCCGCGCTCAGGCTTTGTTCGGCGTAATAGGGGCGGACCTGGACCATCGCTCGTGCGTTTGGGCCTCGCGAATTGCGTCAAGTCAATCCTGCGACCATGCTGCAGGCCAAGCTTGTCGAGCCACCACAAGGAGCGCCGCCTTGATCGTTAGCCGCCTCGTCCGCCTGGCCCTGCTGATCGTCGCCCCGCTGGCGCTCGCCGGCTGCGGCTACAACACCATCCCCACTAAGGAGGAGCAGGCGAGGGCCAAATGGGCGGACGTGCAGAGCTCTTATCAGCGTCGGGCCGACCTGATCCCCAACCTGGTGGAGACCGTGCGCGGCTATGCGGCTCAGGAGCGGGCGGTGCTGACCGAAGTCACGCAGGCCAGGGCCCAGGCCACCCAGGTGCAGGTGGACGCCTCGACGATCACCGACCCCGCCGCGATGGCGCGCTACGCCGCCGCCCAGGACCAGCTGTCCGGCGTGCTCGGCCGCCTGATGATGATCCAGGAGCGCTATCCGGACCTGAAGTCGAACCAGAATTTCATGGCCCTGCAGAACGCCATTGAGGAGTCCGAGAACCGGATCAACATCGCCCGGCGCGACTACAACGAGGCCGCCCGCGACTACAACACCACCCTGCGGACGTTTCCGGCGGTGATCTGGGCCAAAACCCTGCACTCCGGCTCCAAGCCGATGCAGCTGTTCAACGCTTCGGCCGGAGCGCAGACGGCGCCGACCGTCGACTTCGGCACCGTCGGGGCCGCCCCCGCAGCGCCCGCGGTCACCACCGGACCTGGCGGAGCGGCCACGCCCACGATCCCGGGCTCGGCCCCACCGGCGGCCTTGCCGGCGCCGGCCCAGCCCGTTCCGGCGCAATGACGCGCCACGCAGGACCGCTGGGGCTGGTCTCCGCGGTCCTCGTCATCCTGCTGACGGCGGGCCTGGCCCTCGCCGCCCCTAAGTTCCCGCCGCTGACCGGGCGCGTGGTGGACAACGCCAACATCATCTCGGCCGCGAACGAGGCGCAGCTCACCCAGGAGCTGGCCGCTCTCGAGCAGCAGACCGGCCGGCAGATGGTGGTCGCGACCATCCCCGACCTCGGGGGCTACGACATCCGGGACTACGGCTATCAGCTCGGCCGCACATGGGGGATCGGGCAGAAGGGCGAGGACAACGGCCTTTTGTTCATCGTCGCGCCCAAGGACCGGCAGGTGCGCTTCGAGGTCGGCTACGGGCTTGAGCCGGTGTTCACCGACACGCTGTCGTTCCTGATCCTGCAGGAGCGGGTGCTGCCGAAGTTCAAGGCGGGCCAGATGGAGGCGGGCGTGCTCGACGGCGCGCGAGCCGCTATCCAGCAGCTCGCGCTCCCAGAGGGTGATGCGAAGGCGCGCGTTGCGGCGGCCCAGGTTCGGCCGGCGCAGCAGAGCGAAGGCGGCGGCGTCCCGGTCTTCCTGATCATCATCATCATCTTCCTCGTGCTCAGCCTGCTCGGCGGCGGACGGCGTCGGCGGCGGGGCGGCGCGGCCTGGCTGCTGCCCCTGATCCTGTCCAGCGGCGGCGGCGGTCGTTCCGGCGGCTGGGGCGGTGGAGGCGGAGGTTTCGGAGGCGGCGGCTTCTCCGGCGGCGGCGGCTCGTTCGGAGGCGGCGGATCGTCGGGTCGGTGGTGAAGATGCTGACGGATCAGGAGCGCCGGGAGATCGCGGAGGCGATCGCCGCGGCCGAGGCCCGCACCAGCGGCGAGATCTACTGCGTGCTGGCCGCCCAATCCTCCGAGTACCGGGAGACCCCGCTCGCCTGGGCGGCGGGCGCGGCCCTGCTGGCGCCGGCGCTGCTGCTGCTGTTCGGCGTCGAAATCTCCGCGCCGCCGGCGATCACCGGCTGGACCGTGGGCCAACTCGGCGCGGCGGTGGAGACGGCCGCGCGCGCCGCCCTCGTCGGGGCCATCCTGCTGCAGGCCTTGCTGTTCACCGCCGTGGGCCTGATCGTGGCCTGGACGCCGCTGAACCTGTGGCTCACCCTGCCCGGCCTGAAGCGCCAGCGGGTGCGCCAGCGGGCCCAGGAGCTGTTCTTCGCCAAGGGGGTGCACGAGACCGCCGGGCGCACCGGCGTCCTGGTTTACGTCTCCCTCGCCGAGCATCGCGTCGAGCTGGTCGCGGACGACGCCGTAGACGCGGTGGTCGAGCAGGGCGCCTGGGACGCGGTTGTCGCCGATCTCGTCAAGGAGCTTCGCTTGGGACGGCCGGCCCAGGGCCTGATCGCCGCCGCCGCCCGCTGCGGCGACATCCTCGCCCGCCACTTCCCGCCGGGCCCGCAGAATCCCAACGAGCTGTCTGACGCGGTGGTGGAGCTGCGCTGAGCTTCCCTCCCCATGAAGGGGAGGGAAGAATTCTCACCGCGACTGCAGCCGCGCGAACTCGGCGTAGGCGCCGCCGCGGGCCATCAGCTCGGCGTGCGAGCCCTCCTCGCGCACCTTTCCGTCCTCCAGGAAGACGATCCGGTCGGCGTGGACGATGGTGGAAAGGCGGTGGGCGATGATGATCACAGCCCGGTCCTTGGAGGCTTCCTCCAGGGCGGCCACCAGGTAGCGCTCGGTCTCCGGGTCGAGGGCCGATGTGGGCTCGTCGAGCACCAGGATCTTCGACTCGCGCAGCAGCCCGCGGGCGATGGCGACGCGCTGCTTCTGACCCACCGACAGCTTGCCGCCCTTGGCGCCGAGGTCGGTGTCGTAGCCCTCCGGAAGGGCCATGATGAAGTCGTGCGCGCCGGCGACCTTGGCGACCCGCTCGATCTCCTCGCGGCTCGCGTGCGGCTTCGCATAGGCGATATTGGCGGCGATGGTGTCGCCGAACAGGTGGGTCTCCTGGAAGACGTAGGTCACCTGGCTGCGCAGGCTCTCCAGCTTCACCCCGTCGAGGTCGTAGCCGTCGATGGTCACCTTGCCGCTGGTCGGGCGGTGGAAGCGGGGGATGAGGTAGGCCAGCGAGGTCTTGCCGGCCCCGGTCGGCCCGACGATGGCGACGATCTCGCCGACGCGGGCCTCGAAGTTCACCGCGTCGAGCGCCTTGCGGCCGTCCGGATAGACGAGGGTGACGGCCTCCATCTTCACGCCCTGGCGGATCGGCGGCAGGACGCTCGCGCCGAGGTCCTGCTCCACCGGCATGTCCATCAGCTCGAACACCCGCTTCAGGCCGGCGGCGTTGTCCTGCAGGTCGACCCAGAGGCGGCCGGTGAGGATCGCCGAGCCGGCCATGCTGGCGAAGTAGATGGTGATGACCATGTAGTCGCCGACCGACATCTCCCCGGCGATGATCTGGGCGCTCACCACCAGGAAGACGGCCGAGAGCAGCAGCTGCTGGGCGAGGCCTGAGGCGACCAGCACCAGGATGTTGGCCAGCACCACCCCGCGGAACCGCCGGAAGGACTCGGCGCTGGCGGCCGCGAACCGCGTCCGCTCGCGCTTCCACCCGCCGAGGCTCTGGATGGCCAGGATGTTGCTCATCCCCTCCTCGATGGCGCTGGTGGTGTCGCCGCCCGCCAGCCGCGACTGGGTGGAGCGCCGGCGCGCGAAGCCGGCCAGCGGCAGGGTCAGCAGGAAGGCGGCCGGCGCCACGGCCAGCGCCGCCCAGACCACCTCGGGCGCATCGCCGAAGCTGAAGGTCAGGACGTAGCCGAGCGCGGCGATAGTCAGCACGGTGGTGATCGGCTGCTGGATCAGCGTCTGGCACACGGCGCTGATCATCGGCGTGTCGTACATGACCCGGTAGAGGCTGTCGCCGATCCGGCGGTCCTCCAGGGTGGTCATCGGCAGCGCCTTAATCCGCTCGAACAGCTGGCAGCGGTAATAGTGGTTGAGCGCCTGCGAGAACCGCAGCTCCCACCGGTACTCCAGGAACCCCCAGATCCCGGACGCGTAGCTGCGTCCGCGGTTGGCTTCGTTCTCGGTTCGTGTGGCCGTGTCCTGCCCCTCGGCCAACTGGGCGTCGGTGGAGTCCCGGCCGGCGGCGCCTTGTCCGAAGACGCCGAAGGTGAGCAGGAAGCCCGCCGCGAGCAGGACGGTGGCGAAGGCCACCTGCTGGGGGCTCCAGCCGATCATCATCTCCATGAACGGCTGCAGGAACGGCGGGAACTCCGCCACCTCGGCCGGGGTGACCGGTTTCCTGAGCACGACGTAGTCGGTGAGGATCTTCAGCGGCCAGGGCGCGACCACCGAGGCGACGACGGCGATGCTCGCCAGCACCAGGCCCACGACGAACCGGCCCCGCATCGGCCAGATGTAGGCTAGCGCCCGCGCCATCAGCCACAGGGTCTCCTTCAGGCCGATGTGTTCGGCGCGGTCCTGCCGCGGGCCGGCCGCGGCGGCCGGGGCCAGGCTCTTGAGTGTCGCGTCGGTCATTCGGCGGCTCCGGCCAGCGCCGGCTCGCTTTCGGCGGTGACCAGCTTGCGATAGCCGCCGCCGGCCATCTGCATCAGCTCGGCGTGGCTGCCGGCCTCGCACACCTTGCCGCCGGAGAGGTAGAGGATCTGGTCGGCCTGGCGGATGGTGGACAGCCGGTGGGTGACGATGAAGATCGCCCGCCCCTCGCCCCATTCCTTCAGGTTCTTGAGCACCCGGTGCTCGGTTGCCGCATCCAGCGCCGCGGTGGGCTCGTCGAGGATCAGGATCGGCGCATCCTTGATCACCGCCCGGGCGATGGACAGCCGCTGCCGCTGGCCCGCCGAAAGCCGGCCGCCCCGGTCGCCGAGCACGGTGTCGTAGCCCTCGGGCAGGGCCATGATGAAGTCGTGGGCGCAGGCCACCCGCGCGGCCGCCTCGACCTGTTCGCGGCTGGCGTCGGGCACGACGTAGCGGATGTTCTCGGCGATGCTCATGCCGAACAGGATGTTCTCCTGCAGGGCGATTGAGATGTTGTCGCGAAGGCTCTCCACCTGCAGGTCGCGGATGTCGCGGCCGTCGATGGTGATGCGGCCGCCCTCCGGATCGAACAGGCGCAAGGCCAGCGCCATCAGCGTGCTCTTGCCCGATCCAGTAGGGCCGACGATGGCGGTGATCGTTCCCGGCCTCGCGGTGAACGACACCTCCGACAGGATCGGCCGCCCCGGCTCGTAACCGAAGCTCACCTTCTCGAAGGCCAGCGCGGTCTCGAACGGCGGCATCGGGATGGCGGCCGGCTTGTCCTGGACGTCAGGCTCGATGTCGAGGATGTCGAACACCCGGTGCAGGCCCATCGCCTGGTCTTGGGCGAAGGTCCACTCGCGGGAGAGGGTGCGCACATCGACCGCGCTCTCGAAGAACTTGTCCTGCACCCAGCGGAAGGACTGCACGTTCCAGACGGTGAACGACAGACCGACCAGTCCGATCAGCCCCGCCGCCGCCGCGGGCCGGCGCTCGGCGGCCCAAACGGCCATGAAGTAGAGGCCGACCAGCAGCACGATCCCGGTGAGCACGAAGCTGACGATCATCGTGAGGGCCGCCAGGCTCCGAGCCTTGAACGCGGCGTTGAAGGCGACCACCGACTCGTCCTCGAACCTGGCCTGCTCGGCGTCCTCGCGGCCATAGGCCTTGATCACCCGAAGCCCGGAGAAGATCTCCTGGATGCGGCTGGTCAGGTCGCTGTTGCGCTCGCGTGCGACCAGCGCGCGGGTGCGCAGGCGCGGCGAGAACCAGCGCGCCCAGGCCAGCACCGGAATGCCGATCCCCGCCGCCAGCAGGGCCAGGAAGGGATCGAAGAACATCAACAGGAACACCGCGGAGACCAGGGCGGTGATCATCGAGAAGGCGGTCACCAGCCGAGTGATCACCTGCGTCACCTGGGCGCTGTCCTGGTAGATCCGGTAGACCGCGTCGCCCACCCGCTGCTCGGCGTGGTGGCGCATCGACAGCTTGTGCCAGCGCTCCACCAGGGCCACCCGCAGGTCCTGGTTGATCATCTGCTGGATCCAGGTGGAGTAGTAGCGCAGCGCCAGCGCGCCCGTGCGTTCCAGCAGGAAGGCGCCCAGCGCCAGACCGATCCACCACCACTGCAGCGACAGGCGCTGCTCGGTCGTCAGCCGGGCGGCCTCGTCGTCGGCCATGCCCGCCCCCCCGACGATGCCGGCGAGCAGCGGGCTCAGCGGCTCGCCCACCAGGATGGATTTGTAGAGCAGGTCGGCGACGATGGCCGTTAGCAGGGCCAGCACGAACTTCCGGACCCAGTCGATCAGGTAATAGTAGAGCAGGTGGCTTCCAACCCGGAACGAGGCCACGAAGGCGCCCTCCCGCCGCTCGAACCGGACGAACCAGCCCGCCGCGAAGGCGGCCCAGGTCCCCAGCGCAGTGAACTTCGGCCCGTAGCCTTCCGAGGTGACCCAGAACAGGAAGGTCGCCAGGAACCCGGCGAGCGCTCCGGCGATGGCCACAGCCGCCTGGACCTGGTTGCGGGTGAACAGCGTGGCCCAGGCGCACAGCGCCATCGCCACGAACAGCCCCTCGCCGATCAGGCTCCAGCGCACCGCCGTGGCGCTGGTCCCCGTCGCCGCGCCCAGCACCATCCAGGCGACCAGGGCGGTCACCAGGAACGGCATGTAGAGGTAGCCGCTCGGGTGGGCGTCCTTGGCCGCTTCGGCCGGGCCCGTCAGGGCGCGGCTGGCCCAGCGGCCCTCGACGTAGCGGTAGAGGAACGGCCACGCGCGCCAGACCAGCTTGAAGACGCCGCCGAAACTGTAGTGGTCGGCGCGGTGGTCGCGGTCGCGATCCTTCGGCAGGGGCGCATCGCCCCATACCGGCAGGACTCGCCCCCTGCGCGCCTCGTCCAACATGACGCCGATCCTCCCAGATCGACCCCGTTCCGGAAGCCGAACGCTCGAGCGCGTCGCACGCCCTTCGGCCGTTGTGCGGTCCGGACGGGCCTTTCGTTGTTTTGTAGTCAGGAGTGTCGGTCAGCGCTTCGAAGGGCGTCAAGCGAAGTTCGATGACCGACCTGAAACGGGCGCCCAAACTCTGGGCGCCTGCTGCCTTTCGCGTGACGGGGCGCCGATAAGCGATTGATCCGTCGGCCTGACCCGGCCATGCGAGCCTCAGATGCGGGTGCTTATCATCGATCCAGACGAGGCGCGGGCGGCCTTGGTCGCCGAGGGCCTGAGCGAAGTTCGTCCTCTCGAAGTGACGCGTGCGTCCACCTTCGAGGAGGTGGAGGCCGACCTGCCGCGCCTGGCGCCCGACGTCATCGTCATCGCCTGCGAGAGCCCGGACCGGGACACGCTGGAGAGCCTGCGCGAGACCAGTCGGATCAATCCGCGCCCGGTGGTGATGTTCGTGGACCGCTCCACGCCGGGCTTGGCCGAGGCGGCGGTGCAGGCCGGCGTCGCCGCCTATGTGGTCGACGGCCTGGCCCCCAACCGCGTACGGCCGGTGCTCGAGGTGGCGATGAGCCGCTTCTCGATCATGCAGCGGATGCGAACCGACCTCGACAAGGCCAAGGCCGACCTGGCTTCGCGTAAGACCGTCGAGCGGGCCAAGGGCCTCTTGATGAAGGAGCGCGGGCTCGACGAGGACGCCGCTTACCGAACGCTCCGCAAGCTCGCCATGGACACCGGCCGGCCGCTGGCGGCGGTGGCCACCGACCTCCTCACCTTCGCCGGCGTCCTCAAGGGAGACGACAAGTGAGCCTCGAGCAGCGCGAGCTTCGGCTCGGGTTCATCGCCCTGAACGACTGCGCTCCGCTGGCCGTGGCCAAGGAGAAGGGCTTCTTCGAGGATGAGGGGCTGGCGGTGTCGCTGAGCCGCGAGGCCTCATGGGCCAACATCCGCGACAA
>NZ_DATAGM010000347.1:0-3490 GCF_036263695.1 Phenylobacterium sp. | reverse complement strand
TCCTCGGGCGAGAGGCTCGCCGGGTCCTCGGTGACGCCGGCGGTGACCGCCATACCGCGCTGCACGGCCGGGCGTGCGCCGAGCTCCTCGAACCATCGCTTGAAGTATTTGAACTCCTCGATGTCGATCCCCTGGCCCTGCCAGTTCACGGTCCACGGATAGGAGATCATGTCGGCGATGGTGTACTCGTCGCCCGCGAGGTAGGGCCGGTCATAGAGCCGGTTGTTGAGCACGCCGTACAGCCGGTGCACCTCGTCGCCGAACCGGCGGATGGCGTAGGACTGGTCACCCTGCTCGGGGCCCAGGCGGCGGAAGTGGCCGTTCTCGCCGGTCTTCGGGCCCTGGTTGGCCATCTGCCACATCACCCACTGGACCACCTCGTACTTGGCCCGGGGCTCCTGCGGCCAGAAGCGGCCGGCCTTCTCGGCCAGGTAGAGCATGATCGCCCCGGACTCGAAGACGCTGATCGGTGCGCCGCCGCCCAGCGGCTCGTGGTCGACGATGGCCGGCATCCGGTTGTTGGGGCTGATCTTCAGGAAGTCGTCGGTGAACTGGTCGCCGCGGCCGATGTGCACCGGCACGACCCGGTAGGGGACGCCCAGCTCCTCCAGCAGAATGGTGACCTTCTTGCCGTTGGGCGTAGGCCAATAGTGCACGTCGATCATGGGCGTCCTCCTGTGGGCCCGATCATCGCGACCCAGCGCCGCCACGCAAGCGACTGCAGGTAGCTCGGCCGACACCCAATCTGGGCGCCTGCGGCGGCGGCCCTCATTGCCAAAGCTTCGCCGTACGCCATGGTTGCGGAGACCGGCTGTACGCGGCTGGCGTGTCGTTTCGCCGGGGGGCGAAGTGAGAGTTGTGATGGCCGACCAGTCGCCCGGGACGGGGCGCGACGACGGTCCAAATCCCGAGCTTGTCGCCGCGCTCGGCGCGGCCCTGCTGGATCCCTCCTGGCAGGAGGGGCTGCTGGTCTGCGACCGGGAGTTCCGCATCGTCTTCTGCAGCCGCTCGGCCGCGGCGCTGATGGGGCTGCCGGATCCCGCGCCGCTGGGCGAGATCTTGTGGGACCTGCAGCCGGGCCTGCATGGCGGGCTGATCGAACTGCGTTACCGCAGCGCCATGCAGAGCGGCGACGCCGGCGAGTTCGTGGTGCCGGCGCACGACGTGGAGGACGGCTGGATCGAGGTGCGGGCCCTGCCGCTGCCCCGGGCCATGGGCTTCCTGCTGCGCGACGTCTCCGAGCGCGAGCGGGGCGAGCGGCGGCTGCGGGAGATGAACACCAACCTGCGCCTGGCCCACAAGGCGGCCCAGGCGGCGAGTTGGGAGCTGCGCCGCGGGCGGGCGCTGCACTGGCTGGACGCGGCGGCCGCCCGCCAGCTGATGGGCCTGCCCAAGTCGGCCTCGGCCGATGCGGCGCTACCCGACTGGTCCGCCCTGGTCTCGTCCGAGGACCGGCCGACGCTTGATCAGGCCATGACCCAGCTGGCGGACAAGGGCGAGGCGACCTTCGAGTTCAAGATCACTGGCCGGGACGGGGTCGACCGCTGGCTGGAGTCCCGGGGCTACGTCACCGAGCGCGATCCGCGCGGCCAGATGGTGCGGGTGCTCGGCATCACCCTGGACGTCACGGCCCGCCACAACGCCGAGACCGCCCTGCGCACCGAGATTGCAGAGCGCGAGAAGGCCGAGGCGCACCTTCGGCTGCTGATCAACGAGCTGAACCACCGGGTGAAGAACACCCTGGCCTCGGTGCAGTCGATCGCCCGCCAGACCCTGCGCCGCGACTCCGAGCCGGCCGCGCTGGAGCTGTTCGACGCGCGCCTGCAGGCGCTGGCTTGGACTCACGACGTACTGACCCGCGAGCACTGGGCCGGCGCCTCACTCGACGAGATGGTCCGCCGCATCCTCTCGCCGCACGAGGCGGGGGAGGGCGAGCGCTTCGAGGCCTCCGGCCCGCCGGTGCGGCTGTCGCCGCAGATGGCCCTCGCGATGGCCATGGGGCTGCACGAGCTCGCCACCAATGCGGTGAAGTACGGCGCGCTGTCCGCGCCCCACGGGCGGGTGAAGATCAACTGGCAGGTGGCCGCCCAGGCCGGCGAGCGCCCGGAGCTCACTCTGCGCTGGCGTGAGATCGGCGGGCCCAAGGTCCGCGCGCCGACCCGCCGCGGATTCGGCTCGCGGCTGATCGAGCGCGGCCTGGCCGCCGAGCTCGGCGGCGGCGCCGAGATGGTCTTCGCCCCGGCGGGGCTGCAGTGCGTGATCCGGGCGAGGCTGGACTAGCGCGCCCTATGCGCCGCCACCGCCCGGCCGGCGCGCCAGGCGAGCCAGGCCGACGGCAACATGCCGAGCGCGCAGAAGATGAAGGGCGCATCGATCGCCAGGGTGAAGAGCCCGCCGGCGATGGCCGGTCCCAGCACCCGGGCGGCGGAGCCGGCGGCGTTGTTGGCGCCCAGGGTGGAGCCCTGCTTGTCCGGCGGGGCGGAGTGGGAGATCAGCGCCGAGGTGGCCGGCTGGGACATGGTGTGCCCGGCGGTCGCCGCGACCAGCGCCACGACTACGATCCACACCTCACCGCTCAGAGCGACGATCAGCACGGTGACGCCGGTGATCAGCAGCCCGCCGACGATGGTCGCCGTCTCCCCGATGCGCCGCACGACGAAGCCGGAGAAGAAGCCCTGCGCCAGGGCCGCGGCGATCCCGGTCAGCGAGATCACCTGGCTGATCTGCTTGGCGCCCCAGCCCCACTTGGCTGCGCCCCACAGCCCCAGCACCGACCAGATGGACGAGAAAGCCAGGAAGCCCAGGAAGGTCGCGCCGAGGATCTTGCGCAGCACCGGCGAGCCGAGCGCCTCGGTCAGGGCCGCGATCGGGTTTGGGCGCGCCTGGGTCGAGGCGGACCGGGCCCGGCTCTCCCGGACGAAGGCCATCGCCCCGAAGCCGGCCAGCCAGCACAGCCCGAAGGCCGCTAACAGCGGCGGCCGGAAGCCAGCCTCGCCGACGCCTTCCACGAACAGGAAGCCGCCCAGGGCGGGGCCCACCACGAATCCGATGCCAAAGGCCGCCCCGATCAGACCCAGCCGCCCCGCCAGCCGGCTCGGCGGCGAGATGTCGACGATATAGCCCTGGATGACCGAGATGTTGCCGCTGAAGAAGCCGGCGACGAAGCGGGCCAGGACGGCCAGCCAGATGTCCGGCGCGAACGCCAGCGCCACATAGCCCAGGCCGGAGGTGAAGATGGTCAGCAGCAGCACCGGCTTGCGGCCGATCCGGTCCGACAGCCGGCCCCACGTCAGCTCGCCCATGAACTGTCCGGCCGAGAAGACCGAGAACATTAGCGTGACCTGCCAGGGCGCGGCGTCGAACACCTCGGCGTAGAAGGGCAGGAGGGGGATGACCACCCCGAAGCCGATCAGGCTCATGAAGACGATCAGCAGCAGCACCGCCAGGGCGAGCCGCCCGGCGCCGGGCGCCTCGCCAGTGTCTTCAGCCT
>NZ_DATAGM010000346.1:0-5101 GCF_036263695.1 Phenylobacterium sp. | reverse complement strand
GCGCTTCGCCCTCTGGTGGGCTAGGCGATTCGCCTTAAGTTCGCCACCGGGACGAATCACACCCTCCCGACCCCGACAGCCTTCCGGAGCCTCGCCCTTGGACGCCCAAGTCACGCCCGAGTCCTTCACCTTCCTGAACCTGTTCCTGCGCGCGGACTGGATCGTGAAGCTGGTGATGATCGGACTGGCGCTGGCCTCGCTCGCCTCCTGGGCGGTGATCCTCGACAAGCTGTTCCGCTTCTCGGCGTTGAACCGCGAGGCCAACCGGTTCGAGGACGCGGTGGCCGCCGGCCGGCCGCTGGAGGACCTGGCGGCGGAGGCCGGCGAGGCGCCCCGTCACGCCCTGCCGCGCATGCTGCAAGGCGCCCTGCGCGAGTGGCGCGATTCCCGCGCCAAGAGCGGCTCCGACAGCCAGGCCGCCTTCCTGATCCAGCGCATCGACCGGGTGCTGGACACGGTGATCGCCCGCGAGTCCCAGCGCATCGAGGATGGCCTGGGCCTCTTGGCCATCGTCGCCACGGCCTCGCCGTTCGTCGGGCTGTTCGGCACCGTCTGGGGCATCATGCGCTCCTTCCAGGCCATCGCCGTGGAGAAGAACACCAACCTGGCGGTCGTCGCCCCCGGCATCGCCGAGGCGCTGTTCGCCACCGCCATCGGCCTGGCCGCCGCGATTCCCGCCTACATCGCCTACAACAAGTTCTCGACCGACGCGGGCCGCTTCACCGCCAGGCTCGAGCACTTCGCCGACGACCTGTCCACCGCCATCCAGCGGCGGCTGGCCGAACGGGCGGCGTAGCCAAATGGCCCTCTCGGTCCACGACGCCTTCGCCGCCGGCGGCCGGCGCGGCCGACGCCGCCGGGGCCGCCGGGGCGCGCTATCCGAGATCAACGTCACGCCGCTGGTCGACGTGATGCTGGTGCTGCTGATCGTCTTCATGATCTCCGCGCCGCTGCTGACCGCCGGGATCCCGCTGGATCTGCCCAAGACCGAGGCGGCCGCCATGCAGGACCAGCCGGAGCCGATCAGCGTCTCGGTGCGCGAGGACGGCGCCATCTTCATCCAGGAAGACCAGGTGCCTTTCCAGAGCCTGGGCGAGCGGCTGGCCGCCGTGGCCGGCGCTGACCGGGAACGGCCGATCTTCGTGCGGGCGGACGGCCGGGCCGCCTACGAGACCGTCGCCCAGGTGATGGCCTCCCTCTCCACCTCGGGCTTCACCTCCATCAACCTGCTCACTGACACGGGCGGCCCCTCGTCGGGGGCGGCCGAGATCGCGCCGGAGACGCCGCAGCCGTGACCGCCGCCACGCGCGAGCGTGAGTTTCCGACCGGCTGGCTGGGCTCGGTGCTGCTGCACGGGGCGCTGATCGCCGCCGCGCTGGTCACCTGGAAGACCCAGGAGATCCAGGGCGGCACGGTGGTGCCGGTGAAAATCGTCACCAACGCGGCCCAGACCAACCTTCGGCCGGCCATCGAAGCGCCGCTCGAGCAGACCGCCCAGACCGAAGCGCCCGTGCCCGACGCGCCGTTGGAGACCGTCGCGCCTGCGCCGGATCCGGCGCCGCCGACGCCTGCGCCGCAGCCCGCGCCCAAAACGCCGCCGCAGAAGTCGGCTCCCACGCCCCAGCCGACACCCAAGTCGCCGCCGCAGAAGGCCACACCCACGCCGCAGCCGGCCCCCAAGGCTCCGGCCCAGAAGGCGACGCCGACGCCCGCGCCGAAGACGCCGGCGCCCAAGGCGCCGGCGCAGAAGCGTCCGGCGACCAAGAGCGAGGAGTCCCTCGACCTGGACGCCCTAGCCAACAGCCTCTCCAAGCTGCGCCCCACCGGCGGCAGCCGCTCGTCCGCGCAGAAGGGGCAGAACCGCGCCGAGACCGCGCGCCAGGCCCGGCCCAACGCCGGCGAAGGCATGGCGGCCAGCTCGATCCCCGGCCTGCAGGACCGCCTGGAGGACGTCTGGAACCCCAACTGCACCGTCGAGGGCGGCCGCGACGTGCGCGTGCGCGTGACCTTCGTGGTCGGCCCGGGCGGCGTGATCGATCGGGAGAACCCGCCCACCGCCGGGGGGCTGGAGACCTCTTCGAACCCCGTGGTCCGGGTCGCCGCCGAGCGGGCCATCCGCGCGGTGCGGCAGGCCGCCCCGCTGACCATGGTGCCGCGCTCGAACTACGGTAAGCCCATCACCGCCAATTTCGACCCCACCAAGGGGTGCGCCGGATGACGAGCCCATAAAATGGCTGTCATTCGCCGTTCATCGCGAATCTGCGCTGTTGAAGCTGCAAAGCTTCAGGCGCGGCTGAAGGAGACGTCCCCCATGCGATTTCGCGCCCTGATCCTGGCCATCGCCGCCTCGCTCGCCGCCGTCGCGGCGGCCCCCGCGGCGCAGGCCCAGGTCGAGATCGACGTCAACCGCGCCAACGTCCAGCCGCTGCCGATCGCCATTCCCGCCTTCGGGGGCGGTCAGGTCGGGGCGGACATCTCGGGCGTCATCCGCGCCAACCTGGAGCGTTCGGGCCTGTTCCGGCCGCTGGACCCGGGGACATTCATCGAGCGCGACCTGACTGTCGCCGTGCAGCCCAGGTTCGGCGACTGGAAGGCGATCAACGCCCAGGCGCTGGTCAACGGCCAGGTGACCGTCGAGCCCGGTGGGCGGCTGCGCGCCCAGTTCCGGCTGTGGGACGTGTTCGGCGAGCAGCAGCTATCGGGCTTCGAGTTCACCTCCACGCCGGAGAACTGGCGGCGGGTGGCCCACAAGATCTCCGACGCCATCTACGAGCGGCTGACCGGCGAGAAGGGCTATTTCGACACCCGCGTGGTGTTCGTCGCCGAGAGCGGCGGGCGGACCAGCCGGGTCAAGCGGCTGGCGATCATGGACCAGGACGGAGCCAACCCCGAGTACCTCACCGACGGCTCCTACATCGTCATGTCGCCGAGGTTCTCCTCCACCAGCCAGGAGATCACCTACATGTCGCTGCGCCCGGAGGGCTCGGCGATCTGGCTGTTCAACCTGGAGACCGGCCGGCGCGAGAGCCTGGGCCAGTTCCCCGGCATGGTCTACGCGCCGCGCTTCTCGCCCGACGGCAGCAAGGTCGCCTTCTCGGTGGAGCGGGGCGGCAACTCCGACGTCTACGTCATGGACCTGCGCAGCCGGGCCAGCCGGCGGCTGACGGCCGATCCGTCCATCGACACCTCGCCGGCCTTCTCGCCGGACGGCTCGCGGATCGTCTTCAACTCCGACCGCGGCGGCAGCCCGCAGCTCTACGTGATGAACGTCGACGGCTCGGGCGTTCGGCGCATCTCGTTCGGCTCGGGCCGCTACACCACCCCTGTCTGGAGCCCGCGCGGCGACATGATCGCCTTCACCAAGCAGCAGGGCGGCCAGTTCCACATCGGCGTGATGAACTCGGACGGATCGGGCGAGCGGATCCTGACCTCCAGCTACCTGGACGAAGGGCCGACCTGGGCGCCGAACGGGCGGGTGCTGATGTTCTCGCGCGAGACGCCCGGCGGCGCGCCCCGGCTGTGGACCGTGGACGTCACCGGCCGCATCTCGGCCGCCGCCCCCTACCCCTATTCCGCCTCGGACCCGGCGTGGTCGCCGTTGCTCAACTGATACGGTCATGACGGCGCCTGCAGGGACCATCGCGACAGTTCGCAATCTCGCCAAAATCATGGCGCGAGTGCGCCTGAGCGCCGCCGTCGGCGGCTACCCCATTCGAAACCCCCACGAGGAGACGGCTAAGTGCTGATGACGAGCCTTTCCACCCCCCGCGTCCTGCGCCTGGCGCTGATCGTCGCGGCCACGGCCTCCATGGCCGCCTGCGCTTCCAAGCCCAAGCCGCAACCGACCGGCCCGACCGGTCCCGCGCCCGGCGCCCAGGGCCCTGAAAGCCCGGTGATCCCCGGCCAGCCCGGCGACGTCGGCCAGGCCGCCACGCCCGGTTCCGAGCAGGACTTCGTCATCAACGTCGGCGACCGCGTCTACTTCGACTTCGACAGCTACGAGGTCCGCGCCGACGCCGGCCCGGTGCTCGACGCCCAGTCCGCCTGGCTGAACCGCTACCCCGCGGTGCGCGTGCGGATCGAAGGCAACGCCGACGAACGCGGCACCCGCGAATACAACCTCGCCCTGGGCGCCCGCCGGGCCAACTCGGTGCGCGACTACCTGGTCTCGCGCGGCGTCTCGGCCTCGCGGATCACCACCATCTCCTACGGCAAGGAGCAGCCGATCGATCCGGGCACCAGCGAGGAGTCCTACCAGCGCAACCGGAACGCCCGCACGGCGATCACCGGCGGCGCCCGCTAGAACCTAAGCGAGGGGAGCGCCCGGCGGTCCCCTCGCCGACTCGCCGCACCTTCCGACTCTGGCCGCAATTCAGCGCGCCGCATCCCAGATGATCCGGACCATGACGATCCGCCGTTTCGCCGCGACCACCGCCCTGGCGCTCACGCTCGGCGCAGCGCTGCCCAGCCTCGCCCAGACGCCGATGCCGGACCCGCTGGACGCGCGCGACGCGCGCCGGCTGGACCGCATGGAGCAGGTGGTGCGCGAACTGCGCTCCATCGTCTTCCAGGGCCGCGACACCGGCAAGCCGGTGGTCGTCCAGCCGGCCGAGACCGACTACCAGATCCAGGAGCTCAACCGGCGTCTGGCGGATCTCGAGCAGGCCCTGACCCGGGTGAACGGCCAGCTGGAGACCACCACCTTTGAGCTCGACCAGGCCCGCCGGCGGGGCGACACCCTGCAGGCCGAGAACAAGGCCCTGACCGAGCGGCTGCAGGTGCTGGAGCAGCGCGTGGCTGAGCCGCCGCCGCAGCCGGAACCGGCGGTCAGCGCCGACCCGCAGGAGGCCTTTCGCGCCGCCAAGGCGCTGATCGACGGCGGCGACTTCGACGCCGCTGAGCAGGCCTTCGCCGCCTTCGTGGAGCAGCACGCCGACAGCCCCCGCGCCGCCGAGGCCCACTACTGGCTCGGCAAGGCCCAGGCGGTGCGCAACGCCCATGTGGAGGCGGCCGGCTCTTACGTGGAGGCGATCCGCGGCTGGCCGAAGACCGGCTGGGCGCCCGACGCGGTCGTCGAGCTCTCGCGCTCGCTGATCGCTCT
>NZ_DATAGM010000345.1:0-22151 GCF_036263695.1 Phenylobacterium sp. | reverse complement strand
GTGAACCCCAACGGCCCGGTCGAGCGCTTCCTGGTCGCCGTACTTGAGCAGCTGCGGGCTCGCGCCGCGCCGTCCGAGGTCGGAATGGAGTGCCAGGCGCGGCCGGCGATCGACCTGGTCCGCGAGAGCGCCCGCGAGGCGGCCGAGGCCCTGGGGCGGATCGAGGCGCCCCTCCTGGCGCTGGCCCGCGCGCTGGAGGACCTGCTGGACGAGGAGGCTGCGACGCTCGCCCCCGGCGACCGGGCCCGGATCGAAGGCGCGCTGCGCGGCCTCGACCGGCGCGCCCGCATGACCTTGCCGGCCTGGCGCTCGATGCTGCGGGCCATCGACGAGGACGCCGAGGACGACCCCGACTTTGTCGACTGGTTCGACGCCACCTTCCTCTACGGCCGGGTGGTGGACGCCGCCTGCCGCCGCCACTGGGTGGACCCTACCGAGCCGCTGACGCACGCCGTCATCGCCCCGGCTCATGGCGTGCTGGTGACCAGCGCCACCCTGGCCGACCCCACGCTGGACGATCCGTTCGCCCTGGCCGAGATGCGCACCGGGGCGGCGCGACTGCCGGACCGGCCCAAGACCATCCGGCTGACCTCGCCCTTCGACTATGCGTCCAACGCCCGCGCCCTGGTGGTCACCGACGTCGGCCGCGACGACCCGCGGCAGGTCGCGGCGGCGATGCGCGAGTTGTTCCTGTCTGCTGGCGGCGGGGGGCTGGGCCTGTTCACGGCCATCCGGCGCCTGCGGGCCGTGCACGAGAAGATCGCCGCCCCGCTCGCCGACAAAGGCCTGGCCCTCTACGCCCAGCACGTGGACCCGCTGGAGGTCGGCGCCCTGGTCGACATCTTCCGGGCCGAGGAGGACGCCTGCCTGCTCGGCACCGACGCCGTGCGCGACGGGGTGGACGTGCCGGGCCGCTCCTTGCGCCTGCTGGTCTTCGACCGCGTGCCGTGGCCCAGGCCCGACATCCTGCACAAGGCCCGCCGCACCCGCTTCGGCGGCAAGGGCTACGACGATGCGGTGGCCCGGGCCCGCATCGCCCAGGCCTTCGGCCGGCTGATCCGCCGGGCCGACGATAAGGGCGTCTTCGTGATGCTGGATGCGGCCGCACCCACGCGCCTGTTCTCCGGCCTGCCCGAGGGCGTCACCCTCCAGCGCGTCAGCCTCGTCGAGGCCATCGAGACCATCGCCGAGTTCCTGAAGAAGGATGCGGCGACACAGGCCCGAGCGCCGACCTTACCTCCCGCCGCTGCCCGGGGGAGGTAGCAAGGCCGCCTAGACCACTCCCGCCAGGTGCAGCGCCACGCCGGCCGCGGCGCAGGCCAGCAGCAGCGGGATCACGCCGACCTTGAAGCGGAACGCGGCCACGGCGGCGGCGAGGGAGAGGAGGAGGCTGGCCCAGTTCACGGACGCGAGCACGGGCACGTCCAACTTCAGAGGCCCTGCGCCAACCTCAAGAACCTGCGCGAACACCACGTGCAGGGCGAACCAGACGGCGAGGTTGAGGATCACGCCGACGACCGCGGCGGTGATGGCCGCCAGGGCCGCGTTAAGCGCCTTGGCGCCGCGCAGCGCCTCGACGAATGGCGCGCCCAGGAAGATCCACAGGAAGCAGGGGGTGAAGGTGACCCAGGTGGTGAGAATCCCGCCGAGTATCCCCGCCGCCAGCGGATCGAGCCCAGTCGCGCCGCGGAACGCGCCCATGAAGCCCACGAACTGGGTGACCATGATCAGCGGGCCTGGCGTGGTCTCGGCCATGCCGAGGCCGTCCAACATTTCGCCTGGCCGCAGCCAGCCGAAGGTCTCCACCGCCTCCTGGGCCACGTAGGCGAGGACGGCGTAGGCGCCGCCGAAGGTCACCACCGCCATCTTCGAGAAGAAGACGGCGATCTGGGAGAAGACGTTGTTCCAGCCGAGCAGGGTCCCCAGCGCCAATACCGGGACGAGCCAGAGCAACAGGAGCACGCCGCCGATGCGCAGCGCCCAGGAAAGGTTCGGCCGCGCGTGGTCGGGCGTCTCCTCGCCGAGCAGGGTGTCGGCGTCGTCGACATGGGTGGCCGCTTTCGGCCCATGGCCGCCGCCGCCCGCCTGAAACGCGGCCAAGCCGGCTCGGCCGCCGAAGTAGCCGATGACGGCGGCGGCGAGGATGATCAGCGGGAAGGGCGCGTCGAAGGCGTAGATGGCTACAAAGGCGCCGCCGGCGAGCGCAATCATCACCGGGTTGCGCAGCGACCGGCTCCCGACCCGGATCACCGCCTGCACCACGACCACCAGCACCGCCGCCTTGAGCCCGAAGAACAGCGCACTGACCGGGCCCAGCTGGCCATAGAGGGCGTAGAGGATGCTGAGCGCCATGATGGCGACGAAGCCGGGGAGCACGAACAGGGCGCCTGCCGCAAGACCGCCGGCCGTGCGGTTCATCAGCCAGCCGATGTAGATGGCCAGCTGCTGCGCCTCGGGCCCGGGCAGGAGCGTGCAGTAGTTGAGGGCGTGCAGGAACCGTCGCTCGCCCAGCCAGCGCTTCTCCTCCACCAGGATACGATGCATGACGGCGATCTGGCCCGCAGGCCCGCCGAAGCTCAGAGCCGCGATGCGCGCCCAGACGCGCACGGCCTCGCCGAAGGGCACGAGCCCGTGCGGCCTCTTCGAAGTGGTGGCGTTTTCCACGGCCTTGCCGACATCCATGCTCGCGCTCCCAGCTCCGCCTGAGGCGGGCCATTGGAGCGGGTCTTGGACGGCTGAAGCCGTCTCACCGGGCGCCCGCGCCGGCCCGGCGAAGGGAAGCTACCCGCGCCGGCGGGCCGCCTCAAGCGGCTGCGCCGAACGCCGGCATGTTTTCAGGCTACTGCCCGCCCTGCTGCATCATCCGCTGGATGGCGGCGGTGAGCTCTTCCTGGCTGACCTTGCCGTCCTTGTTGGCGTCGACTGCGTCGAAGCGCTCGGCGGGACGGCCGGCGGCGGTCCACTCGTCCTTGCTGATGCCGCCGTCGTTGTTGGCGTCGAACTGCTTGAACACGGCGGCCGGGTCGAATCCCTGGGCCGAGGCGGCGGTGGCGAAGGCGGCGAGCGCCGCGGCGGCGATGACAATGCGCATGGAAGGGACGGCTCCTCGACTGGACCGGCGGAGATGGCCGCGCCGATGTTGCAGACGTATTGCCGTAACGGCGTTCGGACTAGTGCCGTTCGCGGTCGCGGCCGAAGTTGGGCTCGGGGCTCTCCTGGCCCGCGGCGATGACCCCGCGGCGGATCTCCCGGGTGCGGGAGAACAGCTCGAACAGCTTGTCGCCCTCGCCCCAGCGGATGGCGCGCGACAGGGCCTGCAGGTCCTCGGTGAACCGGCCGAGGATCTCCAGCACCGCGTCCTTGTTGGCCAGGAAGATGTCCCGCCACATGGTCGGGTCCGAGGCGGCGATGCGGGTGAAGTCGCGGAAGCCGCCGGCCGAGTACTTCATCACCTCCGCCCGGGCGACCTCCTCCAGGTCGGCGGCCGTGCCGACGATGTTGTAGGCGATCAGGTGGGGCAGGTGGCTGGTGACGGCCAGCACCAGGTCGTGGTGCTTGTCGTCCATGCGGTCGACGTTGGCGCCCAGCGCGGTCCAGAAGTCGGCCAGCCGCTGCACCGCCTCCAGGTAGGCGTCATCCTGACGGGGCAGGGGGGTGAGGATGGTCCAGCGCTTGTCGAACAGTTCGGCGAAGCCGGCGTCCGGACCAGACTGTTCGGTGCCGGCGATCGGGTGGCCGGGAACGATGAACACGCTGTCGGGCAGGTTCCGGACCAGCGCGTCGGAGACCTGGCCCTTCACCGAGCCCACGTCGGTGACCGTGCTGCCGGCCTTCAGCGACCCGGCGGCGGCCTTGGCGACGGTCTCCATGGCCAGCACCGGCACCGCCAGCACGACGAGATCGGCGTCCTTCACCGCCTCGGCGACCGAGCCCGTCACTTCGTCGGATAGGCCCAGCTCGGCCACCCGGTCGCGAACCGCCGAGCTCGCGTCGGCGACAACGATGGTCTGCGCCACGCCGGCCCGGCGGACGGCGCGGATTACGGACGAGCCGATCAGGCCGCAGCCGATCACCGCCATGCGGGGATAGATGATCTCTGCCACGGCTAGGCTTTCAGGAAGTCGGCGAGAGCCTCGACCATGGCCCGGTTGTGCTCCTCCAGGCCGATGGTCAGGCGCAGGTGGTTCGGCAGGCCGTAGCCGGCGAGCCCGCGAATGATCAGGCCACGGCTGGCGAGGAAGGCCTCGGCCTCCGCCGCGCTCTTGCCTGGCGGGAAGCCGACCAGGATGAAGTTGGCCTGGCTGGGGACGACGTCGAGCCCGATCCCGCCGAGTTGCTGGACAAGCCAGGGCCGCCACTGGCGGACCAGCGCGATGGACTTCTGCTGGAACGCCGCGTCGCCGAGCGATGCGACGGCGGCCAACTGGGCCGGGATGTTGACGTTGAACGGGGCGCGGATGCGTTCGATCGCATCGATGATCGGCTCCGGCGCATAGGCCCAGCCGACCCGCAGCGCCGCTAGGCCGTGCAGCTTGGAGAAGGTGCGGGTGACGATGACGTTCTCCACCTCCTGGGCCAGCTCCAGGCCAATGTCGAAGTTCGGGTCGTCGGCGAACTCGCAGTATGCGGCGTCGATCACCAGCACGACACTGGGCGGCAAGCCCGCCTGCAGACGGCGCAGCTCTTCGCCGGTGAGGAAGGTGCCGGTGGGGTTGGCCGGGTTGGTCACGAACACCAGGCGGGTGCGCTCGTCGACCAGGTTCAGCAGCCCGTCCACCTCGATGCGGAAGTTGGGCTCCGCGGCGCTGCGCACCTCGGCCTGGCAGGCGCGGGCGGCGATGCCGTAGGCGCCGAAGGCGTATTCGGCCTGGACGATGTTGTCGCCGGGCTCGAGGAACACCTGGGCGATCAGGTGCAGCAGCTCGTCCGAGCCGCAGCCGAACACCAGGTTCTGAGGCGGCAGCCGGAAGTGAGCCGAGACGGCCTCGCGCAGGACGGTCGCCCGCCCGTCCGGATAGACGTGCAGCTGGTGGACGGCCGAGGCGTAGGCTTCGCGCGCCTTGGGCGAGGATCCGAGGATGTTCTCGTTGCCAGACAGCTTGACCGGATCGGCGACGCCCTCGGCGGCGGACTTGCCCGGCACGTACTGGGCGATGTCGAGGATGCCGGGCTTGGGCAGCGGGCGGGGCGCGCGGGCGCGCTCGTCGGGGGAAAGCGTTTCAGTCATGACGGCTGAGCCGCCTCTTACACGTCCAGCGGCGACGGCGCAGCCCCGATCACGCCGCTCAAGCCCCCCGGCGCCCGGGCTAGCCGCTCATCGTCCGCCATGTAGTAGCCGGCCAGGGTGAAGAGCTTCAGGCCGCCCGCCTCGACCATCAGGCTGGCGGCGACGCCGTCGCGGCTGAGCGCGGTGAGGATCGGGGCGGCGGGCCCCGACGCGTCGGTGACCCAGAAGGTGACGTCGGAACCGGTGGGCTCCACATCGACCTCGGCGACCGCCAGCGCCGACATCGGGCCCCAGGAGGCCAGGCACGGCAGGGCCGCGAAGACTTTCAGCTTCGGCTCGGCCAGCAGGCGGCCCCACCAGGCGCTGTCGCGGGCCAGGGCGATCACCGCGACGCCGCCCAGAGACCTGGCGGCCGCGAGAGCGTCTTCCGGCTTGGCGGCCAGCGCCAGGCGCGGGGCGGCGCCGAAGCGGGCGCGGGCCAGTTCCACGGCGCGCGAGCCGCCCCAAACGGAGAGGTGGAAGGGGCCCTGGCGGGAGAGGCTGTCGCCGATCAACTCGCGCCAGATGCGCACGATCAGGGTCGGCGAGGCGGCCCGGCGGCCGCGGGCGAGGAGCTTGCGCAGCAGGTGGGCTTCGCGGCCCGGGCGCAGGGCGAAGCGGTCGCCCTCGCCGGCGGCGGCCTTGGCTTTGGCGACCTCGGTCGCCAGGCCCGCGCGCTCGTCCACGAGCCGCAGCAGCTCGGCGTCGATCTCGTCAATGCGCGCTCTCACAACGTCGAGCGACTGGGCGGCGGGCTTGGACTCCGCGTCGGCCATATCTTCCCCCGAAGACGAAGCGTGCGACCTAGGTCAATCCCGCCAGCTGCGCAATTTCTTTCCTCCGCTGCGGCCTTATGCGCGCTCAGAAGGGTTCAATAGACCCGCGGCGCGGGCCCAACAGCCACCGGTCCCAGCGTCGTTTGGCCCGCCTGGAAGGTAAGGGTGGCCCTGGCGAGGTCGCCGCCCATTGCGCGGGCCCGGGCCACGATGGAGGCCGCCATCGCCGCATCCTCGGGGATCACCCCCGTCTCGCCCATGGCCTCCAGCGCTTTGGGGGCTTGCTGCAGCGACGCGTCGAGCGTGCCGCGCAGCCGCCCGTCTGTCCCGACCGTGAGGGTCCCGCTCTGGGCGCCGATCAGCGCCTCCCCGGCGGTGATCCCGCCCTGGCGCACGCTCATCTGGCCGCCGGCGTCGGTCCAGGCGCGCACCGCCGAGGCCCAGTCGCGGCCACGGAAGTTGCTGGCCTCGCTCATCACGCCTTCGAAAATCATCGACACCGGCTTCTCGCCGGCGATGCGCGCGAAGAGGCCCGCCAGCCTGGCCTTCCCCTGATCGACCCGGAAGCGGACGACGCCCTGGTCCTCGGGCATGGCGCGCAGGTGCACCTCCACCAGTTCGGCGGCGGACAAAGCAAACGGCTGGGCGCCGGCGCCCGGCGCAAAGGTCAGGCCGCGGCCCTCGAAGGAGAAGCTCGGCGGGCTGTCGGACAGGTCGCCGATGCTCGCCCGGATCAGCCGGCCCTTCATCTCCACCGGCCCGCCGATGGGCCGCGTGAAGGTCAGGCCGTCGGGCGCGGCGGCGATCCAGTCGCCCAGCGAATAGACCTTCGCCTGCGCTTCGAGCCGCGGCGCCGCCAGTGCCCAGCCGGAGGGCTCGCGGATGCGCGCCTCGGTGAGGCTGACGTTGAGCCGGAAGGGGAAGCCGCCGACGGCGCGCTGCTTCCAGGCGATCTCGTAGCCGGACCTGCGCATCTGTTCCACCTGGGCGTCCATCTGCGCCGTCGCCTGGCCGCGCAGCCAGAACCAGCCTGCCGACCAGCCGACGATCAGGATCAGGGCGAGGACGAACGGCAGGATCAGGCCGAGGCGCCGCGGTTTGCGGCCGGGATCGGTATCGGGCAGAGACATGTGCGCTCGTGTCGGAGGGGTTTCGCGTGGACCAGGGTCGGTGGGTGTTCGGCTACGGCTCGCTGATGTGGCGTCCGGGCTTCGCCTATCAAGGGCGCCGTCCGGCCACCCTACACGGACGCCGGCGCGCCTTCTGCATCTATTCGGTCCACCACCGCGGCACCTACCAGCGGCCGGGGCTGGTGCTGGGCCTGGCGCCCGGCGGCTCGACCCGCGGCGTGGCCTATCTGGTGTCAGAGGCCGACTGGCCGGAGGTCTACGCCTACCTTCGTGAGCGCGAGCAGCCCACCGAGACTTATGTGGAGAGCGCCGCCCACGTGCGGCTGGCCGACGGCCGGCGCGTGCCGACCCTGGTCTTCCTATCCGACACCCGCCACCCGCAGTGGGCCGGAGTGCTGTCGCTGGAGCGCCAGGCCGAGCTGATCGCCGGCGCAGTCGGCCTGTCGGGCCCGAACGTCGACTACTTGCGGGACCTTGTTGAGCACCTGCGCGAGGAAGCCATCCACGACGCCTCGATGGAGCAGCTGCTGAAGATGGTGCAGGCGCGCGAGCTGGCCATGGCGGCCCACACCCCGCGCGGCGGGTCGGAAGAGGAAGAGGCGCTGCCGTAATCTCAGGCCTCTCCCCGCAAGCGGGGAGGGGTCTATTCCGAGAGCAGCTTCATCGATGCGGTCTCGATCCGCTCCTCGAGGATGCGCATGAATTCGGCGCGCTTGAGCCCGGGCGGGATCGGCTCCAGGAACTCGAAAACGATGGTCCCGGGGTAGCGCTTGAACCCGTGGGCCGGCCAGTGGACGCCGGAGTTGGTGGCCACCGGGTGCACCGGCACGTCCAGCTCGCGGTAGAGGCCGGCGATGCCCGGCTTGTAGTCGCCCTTGGCGCCGGGCTGGGTGCGGGTGCCTTCCGGAAAGATCACCAGCTGGCGGCCTTCCTCGAACCGCACCAGCGCCTCGCGCACCATCTGGCGCAGGGTGGTCGCCCCGCCGGCCCGGTCGATGACGATGGTTCGGACCTTCTTGGCGTACCAGCTGAACCAGGGGATCCAGGCCAGCTCCTTCTTCATCACATAGACGGTGGCCGGCAGCTCGGCGAAGGAGGCGAAGACGTCGAGCATGCACTGGTGCTTGGGCGCGACCAGCGCTGCACCGGTGGGGATGTGCTCGCGCCCGCGCACCTCCACCCTGATGCTGCAGAGCACTCGCAGCAGGACGTTGATGCCCCGCGACCAGAAGGCGAACAGCGACAGCGTCCAGCGCGCCGGCCCCAGCAGCAGAGGCGTGGCGGCGATCGCCAGCAGCGCGGACCACAGGTAGAAGCAGGCGGCGAAGGCCAGCGAGCGGGCCATGATCATCGGGCGGCGGGCTCCTGCGCAGGCGAGGCGGGCTCCTCCTCTCGGCGGGGGCCGAGGCTGAGGACGGCTTCGCGGCCGAGGATCGCCAGGTACTTGGAATATTCCATCACCATCAGCCGCGCACCCCTGGCGGTCCGCCACCAGCGCGAGGCGTCGATCACCGAGGTGCGCACCGGATAGGCCTGCAGCTCGGCGTTCGGCATCGCCCCGCGCAGCTCCAGCATGGCCCTGGGGATGTGGTAGTCGGCGGTCACCACGATCAGGCTGTCGTAGCGCATGGCCCGGGCCCACTCGGCCGTCTCCTTGGCGTTGCCGACCGTGTCGGCTGCTTCGAAGCCCAAGTCCACGCAGCAGTCGTAGAGCCGGCGCACCGCGCCGGAGACGTGGCGGATGTCCTCGCGGCTGGCTTCGCGGTTGACCCCGGAGACCAGCATCCGCTGGCCCTTGGCGCCTTCCAGCAGCTTCATCGCCGCGCCGATGCGCTCGTTGGACCCGGCGCCGGTCAGGGCGACAATCCCGTCGGCGGGCCGGGGATCGGGCGCAGGGGCCGAGCGCTCTACGCGCTCGACGAAGGCCCACAGCCCTACGGCCCAGATCATGGCCAGGACCAGAAGCCCCGCGATCGTCCTCATACCAGCTCCCGGATCAACGCCGCGGCGGTGACGCGGGCGGCCACCGCGGCCACGGCCGCCGCCACCAGGGGACAGGGAAGGACGGCCAGAAGATCGCTCCAGGCGACCGGAAGCACCGGCGTCAGGCCCGCGCCGCCCCCCGCCAGACGTAGACCCGCCCCGACAATGGCCGCGGCGCCTGCGCCGAGCAAGCCCGCCCGGGCGGCCATCAGCGCGAACCGGGTCTGGAACAGCCGGGCGATGAAGGCGTCTTCGGCGCCGGTCAGGTGCAGGACCTCGACCACTTCGCGACGCGCGGCCATGCCCGCGCGCGTGGCGAAGGTGACGACTGCGCCGGCGGCGGCGGCGATCATCAGGAAGATGGCCGCGCCGATCCAACGGGTCATGCCGGCGGCGCGCTGGATGTCCTCCATCCAGGCGCTGTGGTCGTCGACCATGGCGTCCAGGCCCTGGCTCTTCAGCGCCCGGTCCATGGCCTGGGAAGAGGCCGGCCGCTCGGGATCGAGGACCACGGCCACCAGCCGCGGGACCGGCAAGTCCTCCAGGTCGGCCACGTCGCCGAGCCAAGGGGCGATCATCGCCTCGGCGGTCGCGGCCTCGATAGCCCGCGCCTCCTGTACGCCGGGGACGCCGGCCAGGGTCTCGGCGGCCCGGGCCGCGGCGGAGTCGGGGGTCTCGTTGCTCTTCGGCCGGACGACGACGGTCGCTTCGCCGGTCAGCTGGTCGGTCCAGCCGCGGGAGGCGCGGTCGGCGGCGATCACCCCCAGCGCCGTCAGGCACGCCAGGAAGCACAGCACCGCGATGACGAAGGTCAGGGCGCCGTCGCGCGCATCGCTCGTCGGCAGGAAGGGCGCGGGCTTCCAGCGGACCGGGTCGAAGAAGTCGCTCAATCGCCGGCCCTCGGCAGGCCGTGGTGGACCAGCCGCCCATCCTCGATGTGCAGCACCGGCATGCCCGAGCGGGCCACCATGTCCTGGTCGTGGGTGGCGATGACGATGGTGGTGCCCAGCCGGTTCAGCTCGACGAACAGGCGCAGGATGCGCACCGCCATCTCGTGGTCGACGTTGCCGGTGGGCTCGTCGGCCAGCAGGATCTCCGGCCGCGCCACCACAGCCCGGGCGATGGCCAGACGCTGCTTCTCGCCGCCGGCCAGGGTGGCGGGCATGGCGTGCATGCGGCTGCGCAGGCCGACCCAGGTGAGCAGCTCGGCCACGTCCTGGCGGTACTCGTCCGGCCGGCCGCCGGCGATCCGCAGCGGCAGGGCGGCGTTGTCGAAGGCGGTAAGGTGGTCGAGCAGCAGCAGCTCCTGAAACACCACTCCGATCCTGCGCCGCAACGCGGGCCGCTCGGCGGCGGGCGCGCGGCTCACGTCCTGGCCGAACAGGTGCAGCAGGCCCTTCGAGGGGCGGGCGGCGAGATAGATGAGCTTCAGGAGCGAACTTTTCCCCGCGCCGGACGGGCCGGTGAGGAAGTGGAAAGACCCTGGGGTTAAAGAGAAGGAAAGGTCCTTCAAGGTCTCGGGAGCACGGCCATAGCGCATCGAGACATCATCGAAGCGGACAATGGCCGTTTCGGCGTCTTGCGCCAGTGCGGCGTGAGGGTTTCTGGACATGAAGGCCGAAATCGGCGACCTCGGAGGAGGTTGCTGGAGCGTCCGATTCGGCTGTCATGATACTGACCTGTCCCGACTGCGCCACCAGCTATTTCGTCGACGCGGCGAAGATCCCGCCTGACGGGCGGACGGTGAAATGCTCGTCCTGCGGCAAGCGCTGGACCGCCCACGCCGAGCCCGAACTGGAGCTGGTCGAGGGCGAGGACGAAGCCGCCCAGGCCCCGCGGGACGCCGACGAGATCGAGTTCGAGGAAGCGCCCCTGGCCGAGCTGCCGGGCGAAGCTTTGCCCAAGGTGTTCCGCGCCAAGACCGAGACGTCCCGCCGCATGCGCGAGCTGGTGACGGTGGGCGTGGTCTGGGCCGGCATGGCGGCGGTGATCGTGCTGACCATCGGCGCGGCCCTGGTCTTCCGGGTGGACGTGGTGCGGCTGTGGCCGAGGACCGCGGCGGCCTACGCCAGCGTCGGCATGCCGGTGAACCAGCTGGGCCTGGCGATCGAGGGGCTGACGGTCGAGACGGCGCTAAAGGACGGCCATGCCGCCTATTCTGTCACCGGCACGATCCGCAACGTGGAAGGCCGCACGATCACTTCGCCGCCGCTCAAGATGATCCTCGTCAACAAGGACGGCCGCCCGCTGGTGACCAAGATCGCCCGTCCCGCCGACCCGCGCATCCCTCCCGGCCAGTCGCGGCACTTCGGCCTTATCATCCCCGATCCGCCGTCCACAGCTGCCGAGCTGGAGGTGAGCTTCGCCACCGCCATGGCCCCGGGCTCCGGCCAGACGCCGATGGCCGCCCACGTCAAGACGGAGGGCGCGGGCTCGCTTTCGCTGCGCAAGAGCCTGGAGCCCGCGCCGGCGGTCCATGCGCCCGGCCCGGCGGAAGCCCAGCCCTTGCCCGCGGACTCCGCGCACGCTCTAACGCCGCATGGCTGAAGCCCCGACCGTCCTCCTGACGGAGGAAGAGGTGCAGCGGCGCGTGAACGACCTCGCGCGCCAGATCGCTCCGCGCACCGACGACGAGACCGTCGCCGTCTGCCTGCTCACCGGCGGCCTGTGGTTCGCCGCCGACCTGACCCGCGCCCTGGCGCGCGCCGGCCGCAACGTCCGCTTCGACGCCCTGTGGCTCGCCTCCTACGGCGACGCCCGCGCCAGCCTCGGCCGCTGCGAGGTCCGCGCCGACCTGCAAAGACCCCTGATGGGCCGCAAGGCGCTGGTGCTGGACGACGTCTTCGACACCGGCCTGTCGCTCAGCGAAGCGGCCCGCCTGGTCCGCGACGCCGGCGCCGCCGACGTCCTCACCGCCGTCTTCGCCCGCAAGCCCTGGCCCACGGCGAGAGCCATGGAGCCCGACTTCGTGGCCTGGGAGGCGCCGGCCAGGTTCCTGGTCGGCTACGGGATGGATAGGGCCGGCGAACTGCGCGGGCTGCCCTACGTTGGGGCGCTGGACTGAGGGCCTATCTGCCGGGCGCCGAGGCGAGGTTGAGGCATCCCAGGACAAGTCCCAGCACCGCGGCATAGCCGACGAGGGCATGTCCGGCCCCGCGCCAGCCGGCGGGCAGCATGAGCGTCGTCAGCAGCCACATGATCAAGGCAAGCGCCGCCGCCGCAGCGAACGGAACGAGCCACGCCGGGCGCAGGCTGGCCAGCCACGCCATGGTGGGCCAACCCACGATCAGAGCGAATATGAAGCTCGGAATGGCCAGTAGGATGCCGAGCCCCAGCAGGCCCTCGGCAAAGCCGCTCGTCGCTTGCGCTTTGGCGGCATACCAGGCGTGAGTGATGGCGGCGTAGATCGCCATCGAGAGCGCCCATCCGATCAGCAGCTTTGCGAAACCCACCAGGCGCCTCCTGGCGAAGCGCTTAAGGGAAAAAGGTTGAGGGTCGGCTTAGGCGCGCCAGCAGAGAGGGCCTCAGGCCTCTCGCCCGCGCCGCACGATCAACGCGGCGGCGAGGACGCCGACGATCGCCCCGAACACGCCCGGCGGGGCCGGCTCGATGCCGAACACCCGCGCGCCGATGGCCGCGCTCGCGCCGACGAACAGGCCGAGCGCGAGGCAGAGCAGGACGGATTTGACGATGTCGAAGATGTGCATGGTCCCACCCTAGTCACCATGGCGGTCGGCCCGCTGCGAGGCCGCTCCTATCCGCCGCATTAACCTTTAGGCAACGGTACAGCTTGCGGCAACCTCAGAGCCAGTCGGGGGCCGCCTCCCGCGACAGCATGTCCTCATAGGACGGCCGGGCGCGCACGGTGGCGTACTTCTCGTCCTTCACCAGCACCTCGGCGACGAGCGGGCGGCTGTTGTACTCGCTGGACATGGTCGCGCCATAGGCGCCGGCGGTCATGAAGGCCACCAGGTCGCCGGGCTCCAGCGGCGGCAGCAGGCGGTCGCGGGCGAAGGTGTCGCCGGTTTCGCAGACCGGGCCGACGACGTCGTAGGGCAGCACCTCGCCCTTCCGGGGCTTCACCGGACGGATGTCGTGGTAGGCCTCGTACATGGCCGGCCGCAAAAGGTCGTTCATCGCCGCGTCCAGCACCAGGAAGCGGCGGCCGTCCGGCCGGGCGATGGTGTAGAGCACGCGCGCCAGCAGCACGCCGGCGTTGGCGGCGATCATCCGGCCGGGCTCGAAGGCCAGCTGCACGTCCAGTCCCTTCACCACGCCGGCGATCATCGCCGCGTACTCGGACGGCGGCGGCGGCTCGGGCTGGTTGAAGTAGGGCACGCCGAGGCCGCCGCCGAGGTCGAGCCGCTCGAGGCCCATGCCGTCGGCGCGGATCTTCTCGACCAAGCCGCGCATCTTTCGGGCCGCCTCCTCCATCGACACCAGGTCGGAGATCTGGCTGCCGATGTGGCAGGCCAGGCCCACGGGCTTCAGGCCCGGGCTGTTGGAGGCCTTGGCGTACAGCCGCTCCACGTCGCCGAGGGCGATTCCGAACTTGGAGTCGGCCCGGCCGGTGGAGATCTTGTCGTGGGCGCCGGCCCGCACGTCGGGATTCACCCGCAGCGCGACGGCGGCCCGAACGCCCTTCCCGCGCGCGACCTTCTCGACCAGCTCCAGTTCCGGCTCGGACTCGATGTTGATCTCGAGCACCCCGGCGTCGAGGGCGAAGGCGATCTCGCGCTCGGTCTTGCCGACGCCGGAGAAGAGGATGCGATCGGGCGGGATCTGGGCCGCCAGGGCGCGGCGGATTTCGCCCTCGGAGACGGTGTCCGCCCCGGCGCCCAGCCGGCCGAGCGTGCGCAGCACCGCGACGTTGGAGTTGGCCTTCACCGCATAGGCGATCAGCGGCTCGCCGAGGCCGGCGCCGACCAGGGCCTCGCGCAGCACCTGGTAGTGCCGCTCCAGGGTGGCGGTGGAATAGACGTAGACGGGGGTGCCGACCTCATCGGCGATGCGGGTCAGCGGCACGCCCTCGCAGGCGAGCTCGCCCCCCGTCAGCTCGAAGTGATTCATCGGCGCGGGTTGTTGTACGGGTCTGGCAGCACGCCTTGCGGCGGGGCCCGGCCGGGGTCCTGCGGGCCGCCTTCGATGGGCAGGGTCCGCGGCGGGGCGGGGTCGGCGGTGCGGTCGCGCGGATCAACGGTGTCGACCGGCCGCGACGGATCCTGCGAGCGTTCGGCTTCGTCCGCGTCGGCGGTGGTCGCCCGGCCGGCGCCGAACAGCGGGCCCGGGCGCTGGAGCTCGCCCGTCTTGCCGCAGCCGGCGAGGGCCGTGGCGGCGATCAGGCCGGCGATTGCGAGGCGCGGGGTCATCTCAAGATCTCCTTCCAGCGCGCGACTTGCGCGCGCACTTGGTCCGGCGCCGTTCCGCCGTAGCTCTTGCGGCTGGCCGCCGAGGCGGCCGGGCTCAGCACTTCGTAAACGTCGGCCGTGATCCGGGGCTCCAGGCTCTGCAGCTCGGCGAGCGGCAGGCCGGGAAGGTCCACGCCCAGCGCCTCGGCCCGTTTCACCGCCGCGCCGGTCAGATGGTGGGCCTGGCGGAACGGCAGGTCCAGCTTGCGCACGAGCCAGTCGGCGAGATCGGTGGCCGTGGAGAAGCCCGCGCCGGCCGCCGCCGCCATCCGCTCGGGGACCGGCTCCAGGTCGGCGATCATGCCGGTCATCGCCGCCAGCGAGACCTCCAGCGAGTCGAAGGCCTCGAAGGTGGGGACCTTGTCCTCCTGCATGTCCTTCGAATAGGTCAGCGGCAGGCCCTTCATGACCACCGAAAGTTGGGTGAAGGCGGCCAGCGCGCGCCCGGCCTTGCCGCGCACCAGCTCGGCCGCGTCGGGGTTCTTCTTCTGCGGCATGATCGACGAGCCGGTGGTGAAGGCGTCCGACAGCTTCACGAAGCCGAACTGCGGCGTCATCCAGATCACGATTTCCTCGGCCAGCCGCGACAGGTGCGTCGCGCAGATCGACCCCGCCGCCAGCGCCTCGAGCGCGAAGTCTCGGTCGGAGACGGCGTCCAGGGAGTTGGCCATCGGCGCAGCAAAGCCCAGCGCCTGGGCCGTATCGTGGCGGTCGATGGGGAACGGCGAGCCGGCCAGGGCCGCGGCCCCCAGCGGGCTCTCGTTCATCCGCGCCCGGGCGTCGGCGAACCGGGAGGCGTCGCGCCCGAACATCTCCACATAGGCCATCAGGTGGTGGCCGAAGGTGACGGGCTGGGCCGGCTGCAGGTGGGTGAAGCCGGGCATCAGGGTCTCGGCGTTGGCCTCGGCCTTGGCGACCAGGGCCCGCTGCAGGCCCCTGAGCTGCTCCAGCGTGCGGTCGCAGGCCTCGCGGACCCACAGGCGGAAGTCGAGCGCCACCTGGTCGTTGCGGCTGCGCGCGGTGTGCAGCCGGCCCGAGGCGGGACCGATCAGCTCGGCGAGCCGGGCCTCCACGTTCATGTGGATGTCCTCGAACTCCTCCCGGAACGGGAAGCGGCACTCGGCGATCTCGCGGCCGATCTCCTCCAGCCCGCGCTGGATGGCGGCCTCGTCCTCGCTTGAAATGACGCCCTGCTTGCGCAACATCGCCGCGTGCGCGCGGGATCCGGCCAGGTCCTGCTCCGCCAGCCGGCGATCGAACCCGATGGAGACGTTGATCGCCTGCATCAGCGCATCCGGCCGGGCGGTGAAGCGCCCGCCCCACATCGCTTGGCCGGAGGGCGGCTTGGCTGGGGGCATCGAGGAAGAGTCCGACATATGAGCGAAAATCCGGCGGCGAAACCCAGCGGCGGTTTCCTGAAATGGGCGCTGTGGGGCGCCGCCGCTTTAGGCGTCGCGGCGGTTCTCTACATCATCGGCGCCGCTCTCATCAAACCCAGCGGCGGCGGCGACCTGGAACGCCTTGCCAAGGGCGAGATGGCCAAGCTCGAAGTCCCGCTCGAGCCCGCGCGCGCACCGAGCCACGTCTTCTACGACGTCGGCGGCAATCCGGTGCGGATCGCCGACTTCAAGGGGCAGGTAGTGGTGATGAACATTTGGGCTACCTGGTGCGCACCCTGCGTTCTCGAAATGCCCACCCTGGCGGCGCTGCAGAAGAGCTACGCCGGCAAGCCGGTGAAGGTGGTGACGGTCAGCGTCGACCAGGCCGACGACTTGGCGAAGGCCCAGGCTTTCATCGCCAAACACGCCCCGCTCGACTTCTACATCGACCGCGAGCGGAAGATCTCCTTCGTGCTCACGCCCCCGGCGCCCGGCATGCCGACGACGGTGATCTACGGCCCAGACGGCGTAGAGCGCGCGCGGCTCGCGGGCGAGGCGGACTGGACCAGCGCGGAGGCGAAGGCGGTGATCGACGCCGTTCTGGACGGCGGGTGAGGCGTTCACCACGCAGGCTACTCAACTGTTCCGAGTGCTCCTCCACCGTGAGTCACCCCAGGAGGGCGCCATCTTCGAAAAATCAGCCGCTTAGCGGCTCGCGTATGGCGCGAACCAAGAAATCCTTCACACTTGTTGCGATCAATGGGCCTGCCGAGTGGGGGGCGTTGGTAAATGGGCAGGGACCCGGCAGGACCTGAGTTGGCCGATTGGGAAGCGGCCGCGTGGTTCTTCGAGCATACCGTCGACGGCTTCGTGGTGGTCAAGGATGGCGCCATCGAACGGGTGAACCCTGCGTGGACGGCGCTCACCGGCTGGACGCCCGAAGAGACAATCGGGCGCAACTACACCGACTTCATGCATCCGGAGGACACGGCGGGGCTCGCCGCCGCCGGCGAAGCGCTGGCCGCCGCCGGGTCGGCGACCTTCGAGAACCGCCTGTTGTCCAAAACGGGCGGCTGGCTGTGGATGCGCAAGCGGGCGAAACGTGCGCGTGACGGGCGCGCGCTCGTGGCCTTGCACGACATCACCCAGGAGCGACGGCGACAGGCCGACACTCAGCAGGCTTTCCGGATCGCCCAGTTCCTCGG
Source organism: Phenylobacterium sp. (assembly GCF_036263695.1). Taxonomy (GTDB): domain Bacteria; phylum Pseudomonadota; class Alphaproteobacteria; order Caulobacterales; family Caulobacteraceae; genus Phenylobacterium. The sequence continues at coordinate 5,004 of NZ_DATAGM010000345.1, read as the reverse complement.
CCAAGCGGCCGGCATCCAGGTGTTCCGCTACGACGCGGTCGCCCAGATCGCGGACGTGGACCCGCTCTCGAGCGAGCCCAAGGAGCAGGTCACCCGCGTCAGCTGGCGCGACACGGTCCATCCCGACGACATTGACGCGGTCGAGCTCGCCTGGGACCAGACCCGGCGCTCCGGCGGTGCGGCGGCGGTGGAATATCGGGTGCGGGTTGAGGGCGGCTGGCGGCGCGTGCGCGCCACCTGGCAGGGCCTGGCCCGGCGCCACACAGGCGACTGGGACGTGCTGGTGATCACCCAGGACATCACCGAGCTCGCGGACGCGCGCGACGCGGCCCTTGCGGCCGCCGAGGCCAAGGCGCAGTTCCTGGCCAACATCAGCCATGAGATCCGCACGCCTATGAACGGCGTGCTGGGCGTGCTGCACATCCTCAAGGCCGAGGCCCTGCCGCCCGGCGACCTCAGGATGATCGAGGAGGCGTTGGCTTGCGGCTCGACCCTGTCGCAGCTGCTCGACGACATCATCGACTTCTCCAAGGTCGAGGCCGGCAAGGTCGAGTTCTCCCCCGAGCCCGTGGAACTGTCGGCCGCCCTCGACGTCGTGGCCGGAATGCTGCGGCCGGAAGCCGAGAGCCGCGGCCTCTACCTGCTGGCCGAAGCGCCCGCCGACGCCGGCTGGGCGCGGGTCGACCCGATCCGCTTGCGGCAGATGCTGTTCAACCTGCTCGGCAACGCGGTGAAGTTCACTGAGGCGGGTGGCGTCCGCATGCGGCTGGCGACCCGCGGCCGCGGCGAGCGCCAGCGGCTGCGCATCGAAATCGAGGACACCGGGATCGGCATCCCGGTCGCGGTCCAGCTGAAGCTGTTCGAGCGCTTCCAGCAGGGCGACGGCTCGACCACCCGCCGCTTCGGCGGCTCCGGCCTGGGCCTGGCCGTCACCAGGGCGCTGGCCGAGCAGATGGGCGGCCGGATCGGTTTCAAGAGCCGGGAAGGACGCGGATCTACCTTCTGGATCGACCTGCCGGCCCCGGCCTGCGAGGCCCCCGAGCCCGTGCCCGTCGACCCCGCCGGCGAGCGCTGGCTGCAGGGGCTGAAGGTGCTGGTGGTGGAGGACAACGCCACCAACCGGCTGGTCGCCACTCGGATGCTGGGGGCGCTGGGCGCGGAGGTGGACACCGCCGAGGATGGCGCCGAGGGCGTCAGCCGGGCGTCGGCCAAGACCTACGACCTGATCTTCATGGACATCCAGATGCCGGTGATGGACGGCTTCGAGGCCACTCGCCGCATCCGCGCCCTGCCCGGGCCAGCCGCGCAGACGCCGATCCTCGCCACGACGGCGAACGTGATGGCGCACCAGATCGAGGCATATCGGCAGGTGGGCATGGACGGCCACATCGCCAAGCCGATCTTGCCGGCCGCCCTGCTGGGCGAGATCGCCCGGCTGTCAGCGGGCGCCGAAGCGGCCTAGAGTCGTCGGCCGCCGTGCATGCCTAGGCGACTTCCTTGGCCGCCTCGGCCTGAGCGGGCGGGGCGGCGGTCATCGCCTTGAGCATGTTGACGAGCGAGGAGCGCGCCTCGGCCGGCATCCGCTCGTAGGCCGACAAGAGCTCCAGCGCGCCAGGCGTGCGCATGCGGCCCAGCAAGTCCAGCTCGGCCGTATTTTCCCGGTCGGGCGTGTCCAGCACCTCGAGCAGGTCGACGACGCGGCACTTCAGGGCCCGGGCGATCTGCACCAGGCGCGAGAAGGAGATCCGGTTCGCGCCGTTCTCGTACTTCTGGATCTGCTGAAAACTCACATTGCACTGCTCGGCGAGCGCTTCTTGCGACATGCCGATGGTCCGACGCCGAATCCGGACGGCCGCGCCGAGCGCGACGTCCATCGGATCAGGCGACTTGGTGGAAGGTTCCGCCACTTGGGATAGTCTCCTGTTGGGTAGCCGACGTTTGGACTACCCGCTTACCGGGATCAATCTATTTCCAGGCCCAATAAGGGTCTCCAAAGAAGGTCCCGCAATCCCTCGAGTTGAAACATACCACGCGTTTGAAAAACTGTCGCACATCTAAACTGCGAGTTTCGAGTGATGTTAACCACTTGGGGCAATTCGCTTGCAATTCAACAGCGAGGGCACGAATGCCGCCGCCGCGACAACAGGGCGCACCTCCGTGCGCAAACCTACTTGTGCATAAAATACAGTGAACACGGGTCGCTGGGAGCGGCGCCGCAGGAGCGGCCGGCGCCACCCTGGCGGGCGGTCCGCCTTCCGTCCGGGATCTGAGCGATGACGAAGGGGCCCGCGCTGCTGAACGACGTCGACTTCACCCAAATCGTGCGGCCAGGCGACATGGTGGTGTGGACGCCCGGCGCGGGCGAGCCGGTCAGCCTGATCGAGCGGCTGCTGGCCCAGCGGCATGAGATCGGCCGCTTCCGCGTCTTCCTGGGCGGCAGCTATTCGGGCGTGGTGCGGCCCGAGCACGCCGACGTCATCCAGTTCTTCGGCCTGGGCGGCATCGGCGCGAACCGCGAGCTCTGCCGGGCGGGCGTGATGGAGGTCATCCCGTGCGCCTATTCGGAGCTGCCGCGCCTGCTGACCGACGGGCCGCTCGCCGCGGATGTGGTGCTGGCGCAGGTCAGCCCGCCGGACGCGGACGGCCGCCACAGCTTCGGCGGCGCCTGCGGCTATGTCGCCGCCCCGCTGGCCCGGGCCCGCGCGGTGGTCGCCGAGGTCAATGCCCTCGCGCCTCGCACCGCCTCGCGAGCAAGCTTCGATGCGGCCCGCGCCGAGCTGATGGTCGAGGTCTCCCGACCGCTGGTGACGCAGCCGGCCGGCCCGCCGGATGAGGTCGAGGCAAGGATCGCCGCCCATGTCGCCGCGCTCGTCCCCGACGGCGCCACCCTGCAGCTGGGGGTCGGCAAGCTCCCCGGCGCGGTGCTCGGCGCCCTCGGCGGGCACCGGGATCTCGGCCTGCACAGCGGCATCGTCGGCGACGGGGTGGCGGACCTGATCGAACGGGGCGTCATCACCAACGCGGCCAAGCGCGAGCTCGCAGGGATCAGCGTCACCGGTTCGCTGCTCGGCTCGGAGGCGCTATACCGCTTCGCCGACGGCCGCCGCGACCTGTTGATCGAGCCGGTGGAATACACCCATGCCGCGGCCGTCCTGGCCCAGCTGCCGAGGTTCACCGCCATCAACTCGGCGCTGGAGGTCGACCTGACCGGGCAGGTGGGGGCGGAACTGGCGGACGGGGTCTTCGTCGGCGCGGTGGGCGGTCAGGCGGATTTCGTCCGCGGCGCTCTGGCCGCCGAGGGCGGACGCGCGATCATCGCCCTGCCGTCCCGCACCCGGCGCGGCGCGGCGCGCATCGTCGCGAGGCTCGCCTCGGGCACGGTGACGACGCCGAGGTCTGACGCGGACCTTGTGGTGACCGAGCACGGGGTCGCCGAGCTGCGCGGCCAGCCGATCCGCGAGCGCATCGCCCGGCTGATCGCCATCGCCCACCCGGACGACCGCGAGGCGCTGGCGCGTGAGGCGCGGGACTCGACAGCTGGCGCATGACGTGGCGGAAGGCCCGGGCGCCGCGCCGCTGTTGCGCGAAATCGGCAAACCGGCCATCTGTCTGACATGGCGTTAGAATCGGAATCCGAGGAACGGCCGGCTCGCGCCCTCGGGCGGACCCAGGCCCAGCGCCGGGCCGAAGCCGAGCAGCGTATCCTGCAGGCCGCCGTCGACATTATCGCCGAACGCGGCATCGACCAGCTGACCTTGGCCGAGGCGGGCGAGGCGGCCGGCTACAGCCGCGCGCTGCCGGCGCACTACTTCGGCTCCCGCGAAGACCTCATTCTGGCCGTCGCCGACCACCTGGTGCAGGGTTATCGCCGCCGGATGGAGGCCGGACCTCCGGGCGGCTCCGGAGCGGGCGGCCTCGAGTCGCTCATCGACGGGATCGCCTTCTATATCGACGACAACCGCCAGTCCGGCGCGCGCCTGCGGGCGTTCCACGAGGTGCTCAACGCAGCCCTCAACCGGCCGGCACTGGCGCCCGCCATCGCCCAGCTCGACCACGAGAGCGCCGCCGGCTTCGTCTATCAGATCCGCGCCGCTATCCGCCGCGGCGAGATCCGCGCCGACGTGGATCCCGAGGCCGAGGGCGTGCTGATCCTCGCCACCCTGCGCGGCGTCATGCGCCAGTGGCTGATAGCCCCCGACAAGGTCGACCTCGACGCCGTCCGCGCGGAGTTCATCGCCGGACTGCGCCGTAACTGGTCGCCCCCGGCCACCTAGAGTCAGGCGAAGATCGCCACCGTCTGGCGGCCGACCGCGGTCCGCCGCCCTTCCCGAGTCCAGAGCGACATGGCCTGCACCGAGTAGCCCTCGGCGGCCTGCTCGCTGGCCGAACTCAGCAGCCGCCAGTCGCCGGCCTCCACCGGCTGCAGGATGTCCACCGACCAGGTGACGGTGCTGATCGGCGCCGGGGCGGGGAAGGCGACCATCGCCGCCGGCGGCAGGCTGTCGGCCAGCGCCAGCAGCGAGACCACGGGATCCACCCCGGCGTCGTCCAGGTGACGGACCCACACCGTGAAGGCCGGCTCGCCCCCGGCCAGCGGCCGCGCGCCCGTCGCCAGTCGCATCTCGAAGTTCTGGAAGAAGCCGCCGCGCGGCGCATCGAAGAACGGCGGGCAATCCTCGGGGCGGGGGACGTCTGGGATCGCGGCGCTGTCGTGGGCGACCTGGCTCTCCCGGGCCGCGCCATAGGCCAGCAGCGCCCGCGCCACCTGGCCCCCGTCCGCATGGGCGTCCACCGCCACGAACGACGACGAACGCCCCTGCCGGATCAGCTTCAGGTCGAAGCGCAGCCGTCCGGCCGCGGCCCCGGTGAAGGCGAACTGCGCCGAGCGCAGCGGCGGAAGCTCGCCGAACTTGCGCCGCGCCGCCTCGGCGCACAGCGCCGCGGTCATCCCGCCGTAGAGGGTGCGCCCCTGGGTCCAGCCGTCCGGCGCCTCGATGTGAAAGG
>NZ_DATAGM010000344.1:0-4668 GCF_036263695.1 Phenylobacterium sp. | reverse complement strand
CTCGCCCATCTCTTCGTCGGGGGCGCCCACCACGGCGGCGTCGGCCACCTTGGGATGGGTGATCAGCAGGTTCTCGATCTCCTGCGGGTAGATGTTCACCCCGCCGGAGATGATCATGAAGCTCTTGCGGTCGGTGAGGTACAGGTAGCCCTCTTCGTCCACCCAGCCGACGTCGCCGAGGGTGGTCCAGCCGTACTTGTTGGTGCTCTCGGCGACCTTCTCCGGGGCGTTGTGGTAGGAGAACTTGCCGCCGCCGGCGAAGTAGACCAGCCCCTCGGCCCTGGGCGGCAGCGGCTCGCCGTCCTCGTCGCAGATCTTCACCTCGACGGGCGCCGTCGCGCGGCCCACCGAGCCCCTGTGGGCCAGCCACTCCTCGGCGTTGATCGTGGTGCGGCCGTTGCCCTCGGTGCCCGCGTAATACTCGTGGATGATCGGCCCCCACCAGTCGATCATCGCCTGCTTGATCGGCACAGGGCACGGCGCGGCGGCGTGGAACACCACCTTCAGCGATGAGTGGTCGTATCTCTCCCGTGCCGAGGGCGGCAGCTTGAGCATGCGGACGAAGTGGGTGGGCACGAACTGCACGTGGGTGACCCGGTGGCGCTCGATCAGCGCCAGGCACTGCTCGGGATCGAACTTCTCCATCAGGACGACCGTGCCGCCGAGCCGGTGGACGTTCATCGACCAGCCCAGCGGGGCGGCGTGATACAGCGGCGCGGGCGAGAGGTAGATGGTCTCCTCGTCCATGCCGTAGAGCGTGCGCGCCCACTGGGTCAGGGCGTCGGCGCCCGCCAGCAGCGGCCCGCCGGGCAGCTCGCGCCTCACCCCCTTCGGCCGGCCGGTCGTGCCGGACGAGTAGAGCATCGGCCCGCCGGGGGTCTCGTCGGCTATCGGGGTGGTGGGATGTTTTGCGCGCTCGGCCCCGAACGAGGCGAAGGGCCCGAGCGCCGTGTCGACCATCAGCAGGTGGACGTCCGGCGTGCGGGCGGCGACCTCGAGGGCCACGTCGGCCATCGCCTGCGAGGTGATGAAGGCCTTCGAGCCGCTGTCTCCCACGATGTACTCGACCTCGCCGGCGGTGAGCCGCGAGGAGACGGCCGTGTAACGCAGGCCCGAGCGCTGCGCCGCCCACAGCACCTCGTAGTAGATGGGGTGGTTCTCCATCATGATCGCTACCCCGTCTCCGGGGCGAAGGCCCAGCGCCCGGAAGAGCTGGGCCCCCTGGTTGGAGCGCTCGTCCAGCTCCCGATAGGTCACCGTCAGCCCCGAGCCGGCCATCACATAGGCGGGCCGGTCGGGGGCGGACTTGGCGAACACCGTCGGGTGCATGAGAGCGCTCCCTACCGGGTCAGTCGACGCGCGCCTCGGCGTAGCCCGAGAGCACCTCGACGCCTTCTTGGTTGACGGTCTTCACGTCGAGCTCGACCAGCTTCTGGCCGTCGCGCTCGACGACGTTCTTCACCGTCGCCGTGGCGTCCAGGGTGTCGCCCGGGAACACCTGGCTGGTGAAGCGCACGCCGTATTTGGTGAGACGCGCATCGCCCACCCAGTCGGTGAGCATCCGGCCGGTCATGCCCATGGTCAGCATCCCGTGGGCGAACACCGAGGGATAACCCGCCACCTGGGTGGTGAAGATCTCGTCGGTGTGCAGCGGGTTGTAGTCGCCCGAGGCGCCCGCGTACTGGACGATCTGGGTGCGCTTCAGGTCCTCGACGATGCGGGCGGTGTGGGTCTGGCCCGGCTGAAGCTGGCTGGCGGATAGGGCCATCAGGCGTTCTCCTCTTTCTTGGGCTGCTGCTCGACGGGCTTGGAGGGCCGCACGCCGACGCTGCGGGCGGTGACCACCAGCTCGCCGTCCTGGTTGCGGTACTCGGTGACCCCTTCGGAGAACACCAGCGTGCCGCCCCGGCGGCCCTGCTTCTCCCACGTCTTGCCGGGAAAGCTGGTGGCCGTCAGCACGTCGCCGGCCCGCAGCGGGCGGTGGTACTCGTAATGCTGCTCGGCATGGAGGCCGCCGCCCCCACCGCCGCCGCCGCCCCCGCCGCCGGTGCGCTGGATGCCCGTCGGGTTCTTGCCCGAGCCGAACCACGGCTGGCCGATCTTGGGCCGCAGCCCATAGTCGGGATCGAACTGTGCGCTCGCTTGGACGAAGGTCGGCGGGGCGATGATCCCGCCCGCTTCGGTCTTCTTGCCCGCTTCGGCGTCGTAGTAGACGGGGTTCGGATCGCCGATCGAGCGGGCGAACATCATGATGTGCCCGGCTTCCACCGGGAATGTCTTGGCAGCCATGTCGCTTCCTCTTGTCGTTGTCGTTTAGGCCGGGACCGCCTGGCGGCCGCCGAGGAGCTGGGAGGCGCGGTCGCCCAGCAGCTGTTCGGCCTGACGGGTGATGTTGCGGACCACTTCGGCGCAGGTCGGGATGTCGTGGATCAGCCCCTGCGCCTGGCCCACGGTCCAGATGCCGCCGTCGGTGTCGCCCTTGCCCATCACGTTGGTGCGGCCGCGGATGCCGGCCACCAGGTGCTTCACGTCCTCGATGGTCTTTGTCGGGTCCTGCTGGATCCGCACCACTTCTTCCGAGACCGCGTTGCGCGCCACCCGGGAGGTGTTGCGCAGGGTGCGGTTGGTCAGCAGCGTGTCGCGCTCGGTGTTCTCGACGATCTTCTTCTTCACATTCTCATGGATGGCGCACTCCTGGGTGGCCATGAAGCGGGTGCCCATGTTCACGCCGTCCGCGCCCAGCATCAGCGCCGCCGCCAGGCTGCGGCCGTCGGCCATGCCGCCGGAGGCGATGATCGGCACGTCCACCGCGTCCGCCGTCGCCGGCAGCAGCACGATCAGGCCCACGTCGTCCTCGCCCGGGTGGCCGGCGCACTCGAAGCCGTCGATGGAGACCACGTCGACGCCGTTCTTCACCGCGGTCACCGCATGGCGGACCGAGGTGCATTTGTGGATCACCTTGACGCCGTTGGCCTTGAAGTCCGGCAGGTGGTCGGTCGGGTTGCGGCCGGCCGTCTCAACGATCTTGATGCCGCTCTCGATGATCGCCCGGCGGTATTCGTCGTAGGGGATCGGGTTCAGCGACGGCAGCAGGGTCAGGTTCACCCCGAACGGCTTGTCGGTCATGCTGCGGCAGCGCTCGATCTCTTCGAACAGCTCCTCGGCCGACTTGGAGTGGTGGGCGGTGATGAAGCCCAGCGCGCCGGCGTTGGCCACCGCGGCCACCAGCGGGGCGTAGCCCACCCCGGTCATGCCGCCCATCACGATGGGCGTCTCGATGCCGAACATCTCGGTCAGGCGTGTCTTGATCATCGGGTTTCCTTCCCTGGCGTTCCCGTCTCAATCACTAGGCGAATTCCGGAAGGTGGCGCTTGTCCAGCTCGCTTCTCACCTTCGTCGGGATCTCGATGGGCCGGCGGGCGTCGAGATCCAGCGCGATCGCCACATTGTCGTTCAGCGACACCAGCCTGCCTGTGGTGACATTGAATATCCAGCGGCGCGAATGGCGGACCTTGGCGTGCAGGCCGATCTCGGCGCCGAGCGAGCAAATGGTCTCGCCGACCCTCGGCTGCTCGAGGCGCACGTTGCGGGTCTCCAGCGAGGCCCAGCCGAAGCGGTGGCCCTCGTCGGTGGTGAAGGTCATCGGCCCCCACTTCTCGTCCGGCTTGGGCGCGCTGCGCAACTGGCCGAACATCATGTCCTCGCGCTCGGAGAGGAAGCCGTACTCGTCGCAGCTGGCCGCATCGATGACGCGTGTCATCCGGCGCGACATCGGGTCGGCGATCTCCTCCTCGAGCCGCGCGGCCACCTCGTCGTAGGCCAAGTCCACGCGGGGCGTCGAAAGGTCGATGGTGCGCGGGGCGCCATGGGCCGGCAGTCCGACCTGGAAGGCCTGCGCCTTCGCGAGCACCTCCTGCGGGATCTGCATCTGCACCCGGCTCGTGCGGCTCGTCAGGCCGACGACGATGACGAAGGTCGCGGCCACCTCGCCCTTGGCGTCGTTGGCCAGTTCAAAGAACAGCCGCAGCCGTTCGGGACCGGCCTCCAGCACGCCGCCGCGCACCGTGATGGTGGCCCCGACGAACTGCTCGCGGTGGTAGCGGCAGTAGACGTCCTCGTTGATCAGCAGCGCGCCGCGCCGGGCGCAGCTCTCGGGGTCCAGCCCCAGCTCGTCCATCAGCGCTTGGTTCGCAGCCAGGGCCCGCGACTGGTAGTAGCGGACGTTCATGTGGCCCAGGGCGTCGATTTCCGTCGGCTCGACCACCGACGTGTGCAGAACTTGCATCCTCAGCTCAAATCCCCTCAAACAAAAGCAAAGCAAAATCAGAGACTAGTCACGATCAATGTCGTCTTGGGGCGCGGCCCGGAAAACCCCGGGGTCCGTCGGCCGCGCCATTGTTGGGCCAATCGGGCCGCCGCCTCAAGTGGCCGCTGCGTCAGCCTGCCGCAAAGGCGCCATGGAATCCGGAGTGCTGTACGGCTACGTGCGGGGCGCTAGGGTAGCGCGTCTTCAGCCCTAAAGAGGACTTCATGGCCGGCGGGTCCGCCGATCGCGACATGGACGAGCGCGTCCTCGAGGAGCTCGTCGGGCTGCTCTCGCCGCTGCTGCGCGGGGTCGAGCTGCTGGGCATGGTCGCGCGCCACTTCCACCCGCCGCAGTTCGCCGAC
>NZ_DATAGM010000343.1:0-3619 GCF_036263695.1 Phenylobacterium sp. | reverse complement strand
CGATCCCCTGCAGTACTACCGCACCCTGCGCGAGGAGCGGATCGCCGCCGACCGCATCGAGCGGCTGGTGAACTCCTCGCTCCGCCAGGTGCTCGGCACCGCCACCTCGACGGACATCATCTCGGGCCGGCGCGGCCAGCTGATGCAGCGGATCCTGCAGGACGTGGCGACCCGGGCCGAGAGCTCGCGGCTGGGCATCCAGATCATCGACGTGCGCATCAAGCGCGCCGACCTGCCCCAGGCCAACCAGGCGGCGGTGTTCCGCCGCATGCAGACCTCGCGTCAGCAGGAGGCGGCCCAGATCCGCGCCGGCGGCGAGCAGCGCAAGCGCGAGATCATCGCCTCGGCCGACAAGGAGGTCTCGATCACCCTGGCGACCGCCACCGAGGAAGGCGATCGCACCCGAGGCGAGGGCGACGCCCAGCGGACCCGCATCTTCGCCGACAGCTTCGGCCGCGACCCGGGTTTCGCGAGCTTCTACCGCTCGATGCAGGCCTACGAGGCCGCCTTCGGCCAGGGCGACACGACGATGGTGCTCTCCCCCGACAGCGAGTTCTTCCGCTACTTCGAGCGCGGGCCGGGGGGCTAGCGGTTCAGGCTAGCTGAGTAGCCCCCTCACCTCGTGCAGGTCGCGGGCGATGCGGACGCACAGGCCGTGCATCTCGTCGGTGGGGTCGAGCAGGTCGGGGACCATGATGGTCATCATCCCGGCCGAGGACGCCGCCCGGACGCCGTTGTGGGAGTCCTCCAGGGCGAGGCAGTCAGCCGGATCGACGGCGAGCCGCTCGGCGGCCCTGAGGTACGGGTCCGGCGCAGGCTTGCCCCTCTCATAGTCGCCGTGCGCCACGATCGCGTGGAAGCGCTCAGTCATATTCTGAGCTGCCAGGTGATGGTCCACGGTGCCGCGCCCCGAGGAGGTGGCGATGGCGCGCGGCAGGCCCAGATGGTCGAGGTGATCGAGAAGCTCGACGACGCCGGCCTTCAGGCACAACTGCGTCTCCGCCATCGCCCGAAACCGCTTGCCTGAGTCGGCCCAGAACGCCTCCACCGCGAACTCGCGGCCGTAGTGGGCGCGCATCTGCTCCGCACTGCCCTCCCCCGTCAGGCCAACCATGCTGCGGAAGAGATCCAGCGGCATCTCGCGGCCGATCTCCGCCGCCGCCTGCTTCATCGCCTCGAAGTAGAGGGTCTCGGTGTCGAACAGCAGGCCGTCCATGTCGAAGACGACGGCGCGGACTTGTCTCGGAAGGCTCATGGCCGGGCCTGTAACGGCGTTCGGGCCGGGCGCGAAATCAACCGTTGCGTCAGTCCGTTACGAACTCTTCGGCACGGTAGCCCTGGAAGTAGAGCAGCGCGGTGAGGTCCGCGAAGTCGACCTTGGCGTCGGCCTCGGCGGCCACGATGGGCTTGGCGCGGTAGGCGACGCCCAGGCCCGCGGCCTTGATCATCGCCAGGTCGTTGGCGCCGTCGCCGACGGCCATGGTGGCCGAGAGATCGAGGCCCAGGGCCGCGGCCTCCTCGGTCAGCGCGGCGAGCTTGGCTTCGCGGCCCAGGATCGGCTCGCCGACCAGGCCGGTGAGCGCCCCCTCCCCTTCGCCCAGGGTGTTGGCCCGCTGGGCGTGGAAGCCGGCGGCCTCGGCCACCCGCAAGGTGAAGAAGGTGAACCCGCCGGAGACCAGCAGGCAGCGGGTCCCGTCGGCGGCCATGGTGCGGACCAGGGTGCGGGCGCCCGGGTTCAGCCGGACCCGCTCGTCGTAGGCGGACTGGAGAGCCATGACGGACAGCCCCTTCAGCATCGCCACCCGCTCGCGCAGGGCGCCCTCGAACTCCAGCTCGCCGCGCATGGCCCGCTCGGTGATGGCGGCGATCTCGGCCTTCTTGCCGGCGTAGTCGGCCAGCTCGTCCAGGCACTCGCAGCCGATGATGGTGGAGTCCATGTCGGCCACGAACAGCCGCTTCCTGCGGCCCTCCAGCGGCTGGACGACGACGTCGACCGGCGCGCCCTCGACGGCCTGCAGCGCGGCGGTGCGCACTTCGGCGAGCTCCGCCGCGTCGAGGATCAGGTCGACGGCGGCCTCGCCCAGCGGCCGAGGCTCCTTGACGCGAGCGCGCACGTCCTTCAGCGCTGCGAGGATTCTGGACTGGCCAAAGGCGAGGGCGTCGCGCTCGGGGCCGACGACGGTGAGGGCGAGCTGCATGGAGCCCCGCATCTGGCTGATCGCCGGCCCGACCGCAAGCGGCAAGTCCGCCCTCGCGGCGAAGCTTGCGCGCGAGAGCGGCGGCGAGGTCGTGGGCGCCGACTCCATGCAGCTCTACCGCGACCTCCAGGTGCTGACCGCCCGCCCCTCGCCTGAGGAGCTGGCGGGCGAAGCGCCCCACCACCTGATGGGCGTCGCCGACGCCGCCGAGGCCTGGTCGGTGGGGCGGTGGGTGCGGGCGGCCGAACCGCTGATCGCGCAGATCCTCGCCCGTGGGGCGCCGGCCATCGTCGCCGGCGGCACGGGGCTCTACTTCGCCGCCCTCACCGAGGGCCTCGCCGACGTTCCGGAAGTGCCAGCCGAGGCCCGCGCCCAGACCGCCGAGGACTACGACGCGCTCGGGGAAGCGGCCTTCCGCGAGCGGCTGGCCGGCGTCGATCCCGAGGCGGCGGCCAGGATCGCGCCGGGCGACCGCCAACGCCTGTGCCGCGCCTGGGAGGTGCACGCGGCGAGCGGCGTCTCGCTCACCGAATGGCAGGCGCGGACCCGGCCCGTGCTGGCGCCGGGCAGCTGGCGCGAGGTGGTGCTGGAGCCGCCGCGCGCCGCGCTCTACGCCCGCTGCGACGCGCGGCTGGAGTGGATGGTGGAGCACGGCGCGCTGGACGAGGTCCGGGCGCTGATAGCCCGCGGCCTCGCGCCCGACCTGCCGGTCATGAAGGCGGTGGGAGTCCGCGAACTGGCCGACCACATCGCCGGCCGCACCGACCTCGAAGCCGCTTTGGCCGCTGCCCAGCGGGAGACCCGCCGCTATGTGAAACGCCAGAGCACCTGGCTGCGGCATCGCATGAGCGGCTGGCCGCGCATCACCGCCCTGGAGCCGGAGGCGCAGTGGAGGCAGTTTCTTGCGCTGGAGCCCGCCTTGACGCCTTGATGGCGGCATGCGATGACCTCTCCAGCTCAGTTGGAGAGAAATCTCGTGCGCGAGATGCTTGTAGTTTCGAGGCGACCGGTAACGGCCTGACCCCCGTCAGGACCGCGTACGGTCGCTTGCACCAGGCCCCTCGCGGGCCTTTTTTGTTGCCCAATCCTACCCCTCAAGGCCTGCCCCAATGACCGCCCACCAGACCATCGAAGCCGACGCCGAAACCCTGACCGGGGCCGAGATCGTGGTCCGCGCGCTCCTCGACCAGGGCGTCGAGGTGCTGTTCGGCTATCCGGGCGGAGCGGTGCTGCCGATCTACGACGCGCTGTTCGCCGAGCCGAAGCTGCGGCACGTGCTGGTCCGCCACGAGCAGGGCGCGACCCACGCGGCCGAGGGCTACGCCCGCTCGACCGGCAAGCCCGGCGTCGTGCTGGTCACCTCCGGCCCGGGCGCGACCAACGCGGTCACCGGCATCGTCGATGCGCTGATGGACTCCATC
>NZ_DATAGM010000342.1:0-2052 GCF_036263695.1 Phenylobacterium sp. | reverse complement strand
ACACGCCCATCAAGCTGATCGAAGCGGCCCGCCCCGACGTGCTGATCAAGGGCTCCGACTACACCGAGGCCGAGGTGGTCGGAGCCAAGGAGGTTCGCTCCTGGGGCGGCGACGTGCGGCTGGCGGCGATCGTCGAGGGCTTCTCCACCACCGCCGCCATCGCGCGCATGACCGGGACCAACCGATGACCCGCCGGATCGCGTTCGTCACCGGCGGGGCCGGCTTCATCGGCTCCAACATCGTGGCCAAGCTGGCCGAGGACCGCAGCCTCGACGTGGTGGTCTGCGACCGGCTGCACGAGGCCGAGCTCGGCAAGTGGCGCAACATCGCTAAGCATCCGATCGGCGACTTCGTCGCGCCCGAGGCCATGTTCGAGTGGCTGGAGAAGCGGTGGCGCGACGTCGAAGTGGTGATCCACATGGCCGCCATCTCGTCCACGACCGAGCCGGACGCGGACAAGATCGTCCACTCCAACTTCACCCTGTCGCGTGACCTGTTCCGCTGGTGCGCCGACCACCAGCGGCGGCTGATCTACGCCTCCTCGGCGGCGACTTACGGCGCGGGCGATGGCGGCTTCACCGACGACAACGACTACGAGGCCCTGGCGGCGCTCCGGCCCCTGAACACCTACGGCTGGTCGAAGGCGCTCTTCGACCTTTTCGCCCAACGCCAGGCGCTGCGCGACTACGCGCCGCCGCAGTGGGTGGGACTGAAGTTCTTCAACGTCTACGGGCCCAACGAAGAGCATAAGCACTCGATGAAGTCGGTGGCCTCGCAGATCTGGCCCAAGGTGCGCGAAGGCCACGCGGTGCAGCTCTTCAAGTCCTACCGGCCGGACGTGCCGGACGGGGCTCAGAAGCGCGACTTCATCTACGTCCGCGACGTGGCCGACGTCGTCGAGTGGCTGGTCCGCAATCCGCAGGTGAACGGCATCTACAACCTGGGCTCAGGCCAGGCGCGCACCTTCGAGGACATGGCCCGGGCGGTGTTCGCGGCCGCCGGCAAGAACGCCCAGATCGAGTACACGCCCATGCCGCCGGCAATCCGGGACAAGTACCAGTACTTCACCGAGGCGAGGATGGACCGGCTGCGCGAGGCTGGCTACGCGGCGCCCTTCACGCCGCTGGAGGAGGGGATCGGCGACTACGTCGAGCGCTTCCTGAGCCAGCCCGACCCCCACCGCTAGTGGCCGAGCGCGCCGCCCGCCGCCTGCCGCGCTGGGCGGTCGCCGCCCTGGCCGGGCTGGCGCTGCTGATCGGAGCGGCGGGGATCGTCTACCGCGAGGACATCCTGCGCACGGGTCTGGACCCGCGGGTGCCGTTCCAGACCTACACGCCGCCGCCGGCCCCGGATTACCGAGAGCCGCAGGCCTGGGCGCTGGCGCCCGGACGCCCCGCCCGGCCCGGCGACCCTCACGCCGACATCTTCTTCCTCGCGCCCACCACCTACGACGGCGGCGAGCACTGGAACGCGCCCATCGGCGAGGGCAAGTCCGAGCGGCTGTTCCGGCGGGTGATGGCGCCCAACTACGTCGGCCCGTTCGTGCGAGTGGGGCGCGTCTATGCGCCGAGATACCGGCAGGCGAGCCTCTATTCCCTGCTCACGCTTCGGGAGGACGCCCGCGAGGCCCGCCGCTTCGCCTACGAGGACGTCGTCGCCGCCTTCCGCCACTACGCCGCCAGCGCGAACGGCGGACGGCCCTTCGTGATCGTCGGGGTGGAGCAGGGCGGCACCCTGGCCACGCGGCTGATCACCGAGGAGATCATGCCCAACCCGATGCTGCGCCAGCGGATGGCCGCGGCCTATCTGATCGAGACCGTCGTGCCGGCGGACGCCCCGCCAGCCCCGCCCTGCCTCAAACCGCGCCAGACCGGCTGCGTGGCCGCCTGGGCCTCGGCCTTCGCCGACGAGCCGGAGCGGGCGCAGGCGATCCTCGACCGCTCGCTGGTCTGGGACGGCGGGCACCTGGACAACCTCAAGGGCCGCACGCCGCTGTGCTTCAATCCGCTGCTGGGGGCCGTCGCCGACGCCCCGGCGGCGCCGAGGCTCAAT
>NZ_DATAGM010000341.1:0-7073 GCF_036263695.1 Phenylobacterium sp. | reverse complement strand
CATGGATCAACTCGGATGCGCATCGCGCCGGAGACGATCGACCGCTTGATTGGCGGCACGTCCCGGCGGATCAGGTTTAGAAATGGGTGGCGGCAGGCGCATCCGCAACTGGCGGTCGGCGCGCGGCGCTAAGATGACGCCAAATAAAACCGTGATCTCGATCACCCGGCGTCCGGTTGTGAGTCGTGATAGGGTGGGGGAGAACTTGGAAGAGACAGATTGACGACAATCGACCCACTTAAAACGACAACTGTGCGTCCGGCCGCGCCGCAGCGATCGATCACCGCGCCAGCGGCCGTCGACCCCGCGCGGCCGCTCCGAGCGGGGAGGGTCGGTCGGCCTGCAGCACCTGCGGGTCCAAGATGTCCTGAACGCCCGCACGGCTCAGCGCCGCTTCGTAGTCGCCGTCAAAACCGCCGCGCCATGGAAAAGGCCGCGGAGCTTTCGCCCCGCGGCCCTGAAGTCGCCCTGCTAAGAGGCGCGTCCTAGCACTTGTAGTACATATCGAATTCAACGGGGTGCGGGTGCAGCTGCAGCCGCATGACCTCTTCCATCTTCAGCTCGATGTAGCTGTCGATGAAGTCGTCGTCCATGACGCCGCCCTTCTTGAGGAAGGCGCGGTCCTTGTCGAGGTTCTCGAGGGCTTCGCGCAGGCTGCCGCAGACCTCGGGGACCTTCTTCTGCTCGCGCGGCGGCAGGTCGTAGAGGTTCTTGTCCATGGCCGGGCCCGGATCGATCTTGTTCTCGATGCCGTCGAGGCCGGCCATCAGCAGGGCGACGAAGGTCAGGTAGGGGTTGCCCATGGGGTCCGGGAAGCGGGCCTCGATGCGCTTGGCCTTGGGGCTCTCCACGTGCGGGATGCGGATGGAGGCCGAGCGGTTGCGCGAGGAGTAGGCGAGCTTGACCGGCGCCTCGTAGCCGGGGACCAGCCGCTTGTAGCTGTTGGTCGTCGAGTTGGAGAAGGCGTTGATCGCCTTGGCGTGCTTGATGATGCCCCCAATATACCACAGGCACATGTCCGACAGGCCGGCGTACTTGTCGCCGGCGAACAGCGGCTTGCCGTCCTTCCAGATCGACTGGTGCACGTGCATGCCCGAACCGTTGTCGCCGAACATCGGCTTGGCCATGAAGGTGGCCGTCTTGCCGTAGGCGGCGGCGACGTTGTGGATGACGTACTTATAGAGCTGCATCCGGTCCGCCATGGTGATCAGCTCGGCGAACTTCAGGCCAAGCTCGTGCTGGGCCGGCGCCACCTCGTGGTGGTGCTTTTCGGGCTGCATGCCGAGGTCGCGCATCACCGACAGCATCTCGCCGCGCAGGTCTTGCGCCGAGTCCACCGGGTTGACCGGGAAGTAGCCGCCCTTCGGGCCCGGGCGGTGGCCCATGTTGCCTTCCGGGTATTCCTTGGCCGAGTTCACCGGCAGCTCGCGGTCGTCGAACGAGTAGCCGGTGTTCTGCGGGGCGGTGTTCCAGCGCACGTCGTCGAACAGGAAGAACTCGGCTTCCGGGCCGAAGAACACGGTGTCGCCGATGCCGGCGCTCTTGATGTAGTTCAGCGCGGTCTTCGCGATCGACCGCGGGTCGCGGTTGTAGGGGGTGTTGGTGTCGGGGTTCAGCACGTCGCAGAACAGGGCGAGCGTGGTCTGCTGGTAGAAGGGGTCGATGTAGGCGCTGTCCAGGTCCGGACGCAGCTTCATGTCGGACTCGTTGATCGCCTTCCAGCCGGCGATCGAAGAGCCGTCGAACATGGTGCCGTCGGTCAGGAACTCGTCGTCCACCAGGTCGATGTCGAAGGTGACGTGTTGCATCTTCCCGCGGATGTCGGTGAAGCGGACGTCGACGTAGGCGACCTCCTTCTCCTTGATCAGGTTCAGGATGTCTTGGGCGGAAGCCATGGGTTCTGTTCCCCTTCTTAGAGCTCGATGAAAGTCAGATGGCGGAGGAGCCGGTCTCGCCGGTGCGGATGCGCAGCACCTCGGCGACATCGGAGACGAAGATCTTGCCGTCGCCGATGCGGCCCGTGCGAGCGGCGGTGACGATGGCCTCGAGGGCGCCCTGCAACTGGTCGTCGGCGACGACGACCTCGATCTTGATCTTGGGCAGGAAGTCCACGACGTACTCGGCGCCGCGGTAGAGCTCGGTCTGGCCCTTCTGGCGCCCGTAGCCCTTGGCCTCCAGCACAGTCATGCCCTGGACGCCCAGCTCCTGCAGAGCCTCCTTCACCTCGTCGAGCTTGAACGGCTTGATGATGGCTTCGATCTTTTTCATGGGCCTTGGGCTCTGTTCGGTTCGACGAGAGGGCCGCCCCCGAGCGGTCGGCGCGAACCAGCATGCTCCGGGCGGGCGGAACAAGGGGGTCTTGGCGGTTCGCGAAGGCTGTTGCGCCGGATTCGTGCGTTTGACTAGCGTTTAGGCGCCGGGCGCCTAAATCGCGCGCATCGCGGTTTTGGCCGCGGTTGCCGGGAAAACCAGGGTCCGGGACGGGCCGGGGCGTCACCCCGGCGGCGTGTGACGCCGGTTCGGGCGCGGGTTTGCCGAAGAACCGGGTGAATCCGCGCTGCGGCCGACTCCGACGCTGCGCTGCGAAATGCGCGGGTTTGCTGAAGATTGCGGCGCTCCCGGCCCCGGTGGGGAGAGGGGCGGCCCGTCACAGAACCGTTGCCTCCCGTCCCCAGACAGGGAAGAACGAGCCGGACCCACGGAGACCTGAGCCCATGCCCCACCTCTATCTGATCCGCCACGGCAAGCCGGCGACCGTGTGGGGGCAGGGGAGCGACGAGGACCCCGGGCTGGACGACCAGGGCCGGGCCCAGGCCGAAGCCGCGCGCGACGCCCTGCTCGCCCGTCCCGAGAATGAGCGGCCCAAGCGGGTGGTCTCCAGCCCCTTGCGCCGCTGCCGCGAGACCGCCCAGCCGCTGGCCGACGCCCTGGGCGTCGAGGTGGAGATCGACTCCGTGGTCGGCGAGATCCCGACGCCGTCCACCATCGCCCCGGAAAACCGCAGCGCCTGGTTGCGCCAGGTCTTCCAGAGCCAATGGGGCGAGATCGAGGGCGACCTCGATTACGACGAATGGCGCCACGCCATCGCCCGCTCCCTGCGCGCCCGGGGCGATACGGCGGTGTTCTCCCACTATGTGGCGATCAACGCGGTGATGTCCCACCTTGAGGGCCACGACCAGGTGCTGAGCTTCCGCCCGGACCACTGCTCGATCACGGTCCTGGAGACGGACGGCGAGGAGTTGCGGCTGGTGGAGAAGGGGCGCGAGGCGACCACCGGCGTCCTCTGACCTCCGCTCATCGTGGCGGAAACCGGGCTCCAATCGGCCTCGGCGCGGCTCAGGACTCATATCGAGCGGGGTTGAAGAGTTGACCTCCCCAGGCGGCGGGGCTGCAATCGGCGAAGGCTGTTTCGAGGGCAGGGGTGAAGACATGAGCGAGCGCGTGACCCCCCGCCAGATCCTTTCGGTCGCTGAGATCACGGCCGCGGACAAGGCCGCCATCGCCGCCGGCACGCCCGGCGTGGTGCTGATGGAGCGCGCCGGTCAGGCCGTGGTGGAGGAGATCGTGCGCCGCTTCACGCCCAGGCGCGCGGTCGTACTTTGCGGGCCGGGCAACAACGGGGGCGACGGCTATGTCATCGCCCGGCTGCTGAAGGCCCGCGGTTGGCCGGTGAAGGTGCTGGCCCTCGCCAAGCCGGAGACCGGCGATGCGACCGCCGCGGCGGCCCAGTGGGACGGCGAGACGGCGCCTCTGAAGGCGCCGGTCGGCGGCGAGCTGGTGGTGGACGCCCTGTTCGGCGTGGGGCTGACCCGGCCGCTGACCGGCGAGGCGGCGGCGGTGGCGCTGGAGCTGGCCGACCGGCCGGCCCAGGTGGTCGCCGTCGACGTCCCCAGCGGCCTGCCGGGGAATGCCGCCCAGCCGGCCGGCCCCTGCGCCTGCGCAGGCCTCACCGTCACATTCCACGCCCGCAAGGTCGCCCACGCCCTGGAGCCGGGCCGCAGCCGCTGCGGCGAGGTGGTGGTGGCCGACATCGGCCTCGCGGACGCCGGCGCGCGGCTCTACGAGAACACCCCGGACCTGTGGCTGCCGCGCTTCCCTTGGCCCTCGACGACGGCGCACAAGCACGCCCGCGGCCGGATGATCGTTGTCTCGGGCCCGGCGGCCAGCACCGGGGCCGCCCGGCTCGCGGCGCGAGCCGGGCTGAGGATCGGCGCGGGCCTGGTGACCGTGCTCTCTCCGCCGGAGGCGCTGGTCGTCAACGCCGCCCACCTGGAAGCGGTGATGCTGCGGCCCTTCGAAACCGACCTGGAGCTGGAGACGATCGCCGAGCAGATGGACGCCGCCGTGATCGGCCCGGCCGCCGGGGTGACCGAAGCGACCCTGATGAACCTGCTGGCGTTGGCCCGCACCGGCGCGGCCCTGGTGATCGACGCCGACGCCATCACCGCCTTCCGCGGCGATTCGGACGAGCTGTTCTCGGTGCTGGACCGGGACGACGTGCTGACCCCGCACCCTGGCGAGTTTGAGCGGATCTTCCCGCGCCTGCTGGCCTCTTCGCCCGAGCGGATCGCCGCCGCCCGCGCCGCCGCGGACCGGGCCGGGGCCGTGGTGCTGCTGAAGGGGCCGGACACGGTGATCGCCGCCCCGGACGGCCGCGCGGCGGTGAACCTCAACGGCAGCCCGTGGCTGGCCACCGCCGGCTCCGGCGACGTGCTGGCCGGCTTCATCGCCGGGCTGGTCGCCCAGGGGATGGAGAGCTTCGAGGCCGCCTGCGCCGGCGCCTGGATCCACGCCGAGGCCGCCGCCGGCTTCGGTCCAGGCCTGATCGCCGAAGACCTGCCGGGCCTGGCCCCGCCGGTGCTCCGGCGCCTGTACGAAGTCGGGGGGTAGGCTCCCGGAAGTGTCCGGCCCGGCGCCAGGATGTTTTCCGGGCCGGACGTTTCTGGGAAATCGGATCCTGCGCGAGGACCCGCGGCCACTAGGATCGCCACTCGCGATTGTTGCAAGAGGCCTCGTCTCTCGCGCGCGGCGAATTCGGCCCGAGAGGCTAATATGTCGCAGGGCTGCGTGTTAGTGCAGCACGCGCTCCAGCGTGTCGGTCAGCTCGTGCATCACGAACGGTTTGGGCAGGAAGCTCGACGGCTTCACCGCCTCGGTGCGGTAGCGGATGCCCGGCGCGCCCGAGATGAACACCACCGGGATCTCCGGGTAGACGGCGCGGAAGCAGCGCGCGACGCCAAAACCATCGGTCGGCCCGCCCAGGTCGATATCGGTGACCAGCGCTTCGAAGCTCCGCGGCTGCTCGATCGCCCGCAGGGCCTCCGGCGCGGTACCGGCGCAGGTGACGTAGTATCCGCAGGCCTCCAGCTCCTCGCGGATGAGCAGTGAAACTAAGGGGTCGTCCTCGACAAGCAGTACTTTATGCACAGGGTCCTCAATGGCGTCTTCCAGCCCGCGCCAGTTCGCCGAACAACGTGGGTTATCAAATGATTGTTCCCGCGCCTGCACGTTCGCGGCCGCCGCCACTGGTCAGACGCGGGCGGTTTGGCCTAAACGGGGAGCCCCTGGGCGGATGTGGCGGAACTGGTAGACGCACTGGATTTAGGTTCCAGCGCCGCAAGGCGTGGAGGTTCGAGTCCTCTCATCCGCACCAGGGGCGAGGGGCCGGGCGGCGTTACCCATGGTTTGCGCTTTTCCGCTTGGCCGGCTCATGACATAACCCGCCCGCCGCCGCCCGGCCCTTCGGGCGGCGTTCTCAATTCAAGCCGTATGCGGCGATAGTCCAAGGCCGCCGGAAGACCTGAAGATGTCCATGCAGATCGTTGATAAGTCTGGTGAAGGCCTGAGCCGCGTGTTCGGCGTGACGGTGCCCGCCCAAGACCTGGCGGAGAAGCTGGAGGCGCGGATCGCCGAGATCACGCCCCGGCTGAACATCAAAGGTTTCCGTCCTGGCAAGGTGCCGCCCGCCCACGTTCGCCGCCTCTACGGCAAGGCGCTGATGGGCGAGGTGCTTGAGCAGACCTTCAACGAGACCACCCAGAAGGTGCTCGAGGAGAACAAGCTGCGCCCCGCCGGCGAGCCGGACCTGAAGCCCGAGGGCGACCTGGACCAGGTCATCGAAGGCAAGGCCGACCTCTCCTACGAGATCGCCGTCGACGTGATGCCGGAGTTCGAACCGGTGGATCCGTCCACCCTGTCGCTGGTCCGCCCGGTGCACGAGCCCACCGACGAGGACGTCGAAGAGGCGGTGAAGGAGCTGGCGGCCCAGAACCGCACCTATGAGCCGCGCACCGGCAAGACCGTGAAGGCCGAGGACGGCGACCAGGTGGTCATCGACTTCGTCGGCCGCATCGACGGCGAGGCCTTCGAGGGCGGCTCGGCCGAGGACGTGCCGCTGGTGCTGGGCTCCAACCAGTTCATTCCCGGCTTCGAGGAGCAGCTGGTGGGCGCCAAGCCCGACAGCGAGGTGACCGTGAAGGTCAGTTTCCCGGCCGAGTACCAGGCCGCTCACCTGGCCGGCAAGGAAGCCGAATTCGAGGTTAAGGTGAAGGAGGTCAAGGCGCCGGTGGAGTCCGCCGTGGACGACGAGCTGGCCAAGCGCCTGGGCGTCGACGACCTGGAATCGCTGAAGAAGCTGATCCGCGAGAACCTCGAACAACAGTTCCAGCCGTATTCGCGCTTCAAGCTGAAGCGGGCCCTGCTGGACGAGCTGGATTCCAAGCACGACTTCCCGCTGCCGCCGAAGATGGTCGAGGCCGAATTCAACGCCATCTGGAGCCAGGTGCAGGCGGACAAGGAGAACGGCCAGCTGCCGGAAGAGGACGCGGCCAAGCCCGAGGAGCAGCTGCAGACCGAGTACCGCAAGATCGCCGAGCGTCGCGTGCGCCTGGGCCTGGTGCTGGCCGAGATCGGCCGGGCCAACAACGTTCAGGTGACCGAGCAGGAACTGGCCCAGGCCATGCGCCAGGAAGCCATGCGCTACGGCGCCCAGGCTCAGCAGATCTTCGACCTGCTGCGCAAGAACCCCAACGCCCAGGCGCAGATGCGCGCGCCGATCTTCGAGGACAAGGTCG
>NZ_DATAGM010000340.1:0-2126 GCF_036263695.1 Phenylobacterium sp. | reverse complement strand
CGACGAGCCATCCGAAGGAGAGGCCTGGCCGCCATGAGCGCCCCTCAGACAGAAACGCCGCCGTTCCTGGCCCTGGTGGGCCCGAGCGAGCGCCGCATCTGGCCGGTTCTGGCTGTGGTGCTGGGCGGCGGCGGGCTGGCCTTCCTGGCCTCTGTGATCGCCTCGATGGCCGCGCTAGTGGCCAGCGCGATGGTGTTCGCCGACGACCTGGGCGGCGGGTTCTCCGCGGCCGTCGAGACCCTGATGCAGGCCAGTACGGGCCGGCCGCTGATCAGCTACCTGGCCGAGCTGTCGACCATCGGCGTCGGCTTCGCCGCCGCCCTGGCGGTGTTCCTGTTGGTGGCGAGCCGGGTCTACGGGCGGCCGATGATTAGCTTCCTTACGGCGGCGCCGCGGTTCCGCTGGCGCGCCGTGGCCAGCGGCTTCCTGCTCGCCGCGCCACTGATCCTGGTGATCATCGGCCTGGAGGTGATGCGCAGCCCGCCGCCGGAGACCGCACCGCTGCTGAGGACGGAGGCCGTCGGGGCGAAGCTGGCCTACGCGGCCGGCGCCCTCGTCTTCCTGTTCCTGGCCGCCTTCGCCGAGGAGGCGGTGTTCCGCGGCTGGGCGCAGCAGCAGGCGCGGGCCTTCACCCGGCGTCTGTGGATCATCCTGCTGGTCCCGGGCGTGCTGTTCTCGCTGGGCCACGCCGACCCAAACCCGGACGCTTTCCTGGTCCGGGCGGCGATGGGGGTGGCCTGGGGCTGGATTGCGCTGCGCACCGACGGGGTGGAGTTCACCACCGGAGCGCACCTGGCCAACAACCTGATGATCGGCTTTTTCCTGACGCCGATCACCTTCGAGGCGCCCAAGCCGCTGCCCTTCGACTTCATCAGCCTGGGGCTGGAGCTCGTGGTGCTGGTGGCGCTGATCGCAATCGTCGAGTACGGCCGCCGCCGGCCTGCGCTGGGGCGGCGTCTCGGAATCGTTACCTAAGCCTTAACGGCCGGCTTGGGAGTTGCTACCGTGGGCCCATGGTGTCCCAAGCCGAGACCGCGCCTGCGAAGCGCACCCTCAAGCAGACCGTTTTTCGCCTCGCGCCGTTCATGCTCCTGGGGCCCATCACCGGGCCCCTGGTGGCTGGCGTGGTCCTGAACCTCAAGGACCGGCGGCCGGTTCTGGCGGGGCTCTACGCCATCCTGCTGATCGAGCTCACCCTGGCGGCGCCGCTGCTGGCCGCCGTGCTGACTAAGATGGCCGCCGACCTGGCGGTCTAAAGCGTCTCGAAATGGAACGGGTCAGGGCGCGCCGGCGAGCCGTTTGCGCAAAGCCCGCATCTCCTCGAACTTCGCGGTGACGTCCCGCATCACCGAGACCATGGCCGCGACCTGGCCGGCGCCGTCCTTCACCAGCACGATTGAGAACTCCAGGCTGATGCGTGCGCCGTCCTTGCGAAGGCCGGGCGCGGCCAGCAGGTCGCCTGCGCCGTAGCGGCTCGCGCCCGAAGCGATCACCCGGTCGTAGCCTTCCCAGTGGCGGCCCCGCTGGGGCTCCGGGATGATCAGGTCCAGGGACTGGCCGAGGGCCTCGGCTGCGGAGAAGCCGAAGATCCGCTCCGCGCCGGGGTTCCAGAAGACGATCGCCCCTTCCCGGTCGCTGGCGACGATGGCGTCGGAGGCCGAGGCGAGCAGGGCGGGGCCGAGGGCGGCTTGGATATCCATGGTCCAGAGCCTACGTCCACCAGCGGAGCCGATCCAGCAGCGGAGGCCGAACACATGCTGACCGTGACGGGCGTCGACCACCTGGTCCTGCGGGTGAAGGACCTGCCCGCCATGCTGGCCTTCTACGTGGACGTGCTCGGGTGCCCCATCGAGCGGCGCAACGACGAACTGGGCCTCATCCAGCTGCGCGCCGGATCCAGCCTCATCGACCTCGTCCCCGTTGACGGCCGGCTCGGCCGGGCCGGCGGCGCTGCGCCGGGGGAGGCGGGCCGCAACCTCGACCACTTCTGCCTGCGGATCGCGGGCTTCAATCTCGAGGCCGTGCGCCGCCACCTTGAGGCCCACGGGGTCGAAGTCGGCGAGAGCGGCCTGCGCTACGGCTCCACAGGCGAGGGGGTTAGCGTCTACCTCGCAGATCCGGACGGC
>NZ_DATAGM010000339.1:0-7438 GCF_036263695.1 Phenylobacterium sp. | reverse complement strand
TCCATCTGGGTGCCGATGCCCATGCTGGTGGTGACCTTCTCGTCGTAGGCGGTGATGCGATTGGGCCCGATGGGCGCGGGCTCCTGGCCTGGCGCCGGCGAGATCTCGGCCGTGTACTTGCGCTCGCCATAAGCAGGGCTGTCGGGGCCCGTGGGGATCGCCAGGGAATAGACCTTCCCTTCCTTCACCAGGCCGATAGCCCGGCGCACCCCCTCCGGCGAGAGGTTGTTGAGCGCGCCCAGCGTGTCGTTCGCCCCGTACTTCGACGGCGGCCAGGCCTCCTGAGCGCCCGCGGCCGTGCAGGCCAGCAGCGCGGCCAGTCCCATACTCAGCGCCATGGTCTTCATGTGCGGCCTCCCTTAGTCGCGGTAAGCGTGTCACACCGGCTGCAGGCGGCCAAGCTCTGGGAGAGGTGTATGGGACAGGCGGACTGGCGGCTGCTGTTCGTCACCCACACCGAGGTGGTGATCGATCCGCAGGCGGCGATCGAAAGCTGGCCGCTCTCCGACGTCGGACGCAAGCGCATGAACCGCTTCGCCGACGCGCTGAGCGGAGCCGGCGTCACGGCCGTCTGGTCCAGCGCCGAGCGCAAGGCGGTGGACGGCGCGCAGATTCTGGCGGGGCGCCTGGGAATTACACCCAGGGTCGACGCGGGCCTGGGCGAGAACGACCGCTCCGCCACCGGCTACATCGCGCCGCCGGAGTTCTGGGACGTAGTGCGCGAGTTCTTCGCCAGGCCCGACGAGAGCGTCCGCGGCTGGGAGAGCGCCCGCGCCGCGCAGAGGCGGATCGTGGCGGCCGTCGACCGGGTGCTCGCCGCCGAGCCGGCGGGCCGCATTGTTGTGGTGTCCCACGGCGGGGTCGCCCGGCTGCTCAGCGCCCACCTGGAGGGATGCGCTATCGGCGAAGAGGATCGCCCGACCCACCCCGGCGGCGGCTCCTGTCGGCTGCTGGGGGGCGAACCGCTCCGCCCGCTCGGTCCGTGGCGGGACATCGAGGCGTTCGGCGATGTCGGGATCGGCCGGACCCGTTCGTCCTAGGAGGCGACGAGCAGCTTCCTAAGCGGAGAGAGAACCATGAGACGCATCATCGACGCGGTGTTCATCAGCCTGGACGGGGTCATGCAGGCCCCGGGCGGGCCGGAGGAGGATCCGACCGGCGGCTTCACGCACGGCGGCTGGGTCGCCCCCTGGTTCGACGAAAAGCTCGGCGAGCACATCGACCAGGTGATGAGCGGGCCCTTCGACCTCCTGCTCGGTCGAAAGACCTACGAGATCTTCGCCGCCCACTGGCCTTACGCCGAGCCCGGCGACACCATCGGCGAGAAGTTCAAGACGCTGACCAAGTACGTCGCCACGCGCTCGCGCGAGCCGCTCGGCTGGGGCCCCGCCGTCGCGCTGCATGACCCGGCGGCCGAGGTCGCTCGGCTGAAGCAGGAGGATGGGCCGCAGCTGCTGATCCAGGGCAGCAGCGTGCTGGTGCAGACCCTGCTCAAGGCCGACCTGATCGACGAGCTGCACCTGATCCAGATCCCGATCGTGCTCGGCAAGGGCAAGCGCTTCTTCGGCGAGGGGACCATCCCCGCCGCCCTGAAGCACACCGGAACCAAGGTCACGACGACCGGCGTGGTGATCAGCAGCTACCTGCGCGAGGGCGAGGTGCAGACCGGCTCGTTCGAATTCGAGACCCCCACAGAGGCCGAGCTGGCCCGCCGGGAGAAGATGAAACGGGAGGAACTCGCCCGCGCCTAGTGCCGCAGCTCGGTGTTCGGGAACAGCCGCTCGAACTGCCCCAGTGCGGCGGAGGAGAGCCGGACCGCGACGCGGGTCGCGCCGTCCGGCTCCACCTCGCGCTCCAGCACCCGGCCGTGGCGGTAGAGCCAGGCGATGGCCGCGCCGTCGCTGGGCGGCACATGGGCCTCCACCGGCTCTTCGGCGTCCACCAAGCGGGCGATCTCTTCGAGCAGGGCGTCGATCCCCTCCCCGGTCACGGCCGACAGCACGATCGCCGGGGGGTGGTGGCGGCGGGCGTCGCCGGCCAGCCGCTCGCGCAGGTCCTCGGGGACCAGGTCGAGCTTGTTCCACACCTCGACGATCTGTCGGTCTTCCAGATCGACATTCAGGCGGTCGAGCACCGTGCGTACGTCCTCGGCCTGGGCGTCGCTCTCCTCGCTGGCGATGTCGCGCACGTGCAGGATGACGTCGGCCTCGCGAACCTCCTCCAGGGTGGCGCGGAACGCCTCCACCAGCTCGTGCGGCAGGTCGGAGATGAAGCCCACCGTGTCCGACAGGATGGCCGGCCGCCCGTCGGGCAGCTTCAGCATCCGCAGCGTCGGGTCGAGGGTGGCGAACAGCAGATCCTCGGCCAGCACCTCGGAGGCGGTCAGCCGGTTGAACAGGGTCGACTTGCCGGCGTTGGTGTAGCCCACCAGCGCAACGGTCGGGTGAGGCACCCGCTTGCGGGAGGCGCGCTGCAGGTCGCGGGTGCGCCGCACTTCGCCCAGCTCGCGCTTCAGCCGGCCGATCTTGTCGGCCAGGATCCGCCGGTCGCTCTCGATCTGGGTTTCCCCGGGACCGCCCATGAATCCGAAGCCGCCGCGCTGACGCTCTAGGTGGGTCCAGGTGCGGACCAGGCGAGAGCGCTCGTAGGAGAGCCGGGCCAGTTCCACCTGCAGTCGGCCTTCGCGGGTCCGCGCGCGGCGGGCGAAGATCTCGAGGATCAACCCGGTGCGGTCGATGACCTTGGCCTTCCAGGCCTTCTCCAGGTTGCGCTGCTGGACCGGCGAGAGATGGTCGTCGACGACCACCACGTCTGCCTCCAGCGTCTCCACCAGCCGGCCGATCTCCTCGACCTTGCCGGAGCCGAACAAGGTGGCCGGCGTCGGCCGACGGAGCGGCGCGACGATGCCCTGCCGCACCTCCAGGTCGAGGGCCTCGGCCAGACCCTTGGCTTCATCCAGGCGCGCGTCGGCGCTGCGGGAGGACGAGGCGCCCTCCCGCATCGGGTGGATCACGAGGGCGCCTTGGACCGGCGCTTCGTGCTCAATCAGTTGATTCAATCGGCCTCGTCTTCCGCCGGCTCGTACAGCTGCACGGGCTGGGCCGGCATGATGGTGGAAATCGCGTGCTTATAAACGAGCTGAGACTGCCCATCGCGCCGCAGCAGGACACAAAAATTATCGAACCAGCTCACCACGCCCTGCAGCTTGACCCCGTTGACCAGGAAGATGGTCAGGGGCGTCTTGGCCTTGCGGACGCTGTTGAGGAAGGTGTCCTGCAGATTCTGTTTCTTGTCGCTCATCGGCTTGTCGCCCTTTTCTCATTCATTCGGGGCGCAAAGCGGCGCCCCACACACGCAAGTTGACGCTAGTCCGGCTTTGATGACGGCCGCAATCGTTGAGGATGGTTATCAGAGCGCGGTTGCTCGCGCGCGCTCGATATAGAGGCGGCGCAGGCGCATGGCCACCGGCCCGGGCGCGCCGTTTCCGACTTTCTGGCCGTCGATCGAGACCACGGGCAGCACTAGCGAGCCGGCCCCGGTGACGAAGACTTCCTTCGCCGATTTGGCCTCCTCGACCGTGAACGGCCGCTCCTGGAACGGCAGGCCGGTCTCGGCGATCACGTCCATCAAGGTGCGCCGGGTGATACCCCGCAGGATGTTGGCGTTGGTGTCGCGGGTCCGCAGCACCCCGTCCTGGTCGAGGATCCAGGCGTTGGACGCGGCGCCCTCGGTGATCATGCCGAGCTCGTCGACGAACAGCGCCTCGTAGGCGCCCGCCTCCTTGGCCTGTTGCCGCGCCAGCGCGTTGGGCAGCAGGCCCACCGTCTTGATGTCGCAGCGGCCCCAGCGGTTCTCCGGGACGGTGACGACGCCGACGCCCTTGGCGGCCTTGGCCTCGACGGCCGCCCGATCAAGGCTCTTGGCGGTGATCACGACGGCCGGCGCGACATCGTCGCCGGGGAAGGCGTGATCGCGCGGGGCGACGCCGCGGCTGACCTGCAGGTAGATCAGCCCCTCGCGCACGCGGTTGCGCCGCAGCGCCTCGCGCATGACCATCTCCAGGGCGCGGCGGCTCATCGGCTCGCGGATCTTCAGTTCGGCCAGGCTGCGCCCGAGCCGGGCGAAGTGGCCCTCGGCGTCGGCCAGCCGCCCGTCCATCACCGCCCAAACCTCGTAGACCGCGTCGGCCAGCTGGTAGCCCCGGTCCTCGATGTGGACCGCCGCTTCACGATGGGGGACGAACCGGCCGTTCACATAGGCGATGCGCCCCATCAGTCGACGTCCTCCGTTTCCAGGGCCCGCGCGCCGGACAGGCCGAGCGACTTCAGCTTGCGGTGCAGGGCCGATCGCTCCATGCCGATGAAGGCGGCGGTGCGCGAGATGTTGCCCGAGAAGCGCAACATCTGGGCGTTCAGGTACTCGCGCTCGAACACCTCGCGCGCCTCGCGCAGCGGCAGGGCGATGATCTTGTCGGTGCCGATCATCGACTGGCTGTCCGATACCGAGGCCTCGGCCGGCAGCATGTTGGCGCTGATCGGCGTGGTCGGATCGCCAGAGGCCAGGATCAGCATCCGCTCCACGTTGTTGCGCAGCTGGCGCAGGTTGCCCGGCCAGTCGCGCACCTGCAGCGTCGCCAGGGCGTCATCCGCCAGGGTGCGCCTGGGCAGGCCAGTGGCCTCGCAGATGCGGGTGATGAAGTCCGAAAGCAGCTCGGGGATGTCCTCGCGCCGTTCGGCCAGACCCGGCACGTTCACCGGCACCACGTTCAGGCGGTGGAACAGATCCTCGCGGAACCGCCCGGCGGCGATCTCGGCCCGCAGGTCGCGCGAGGTCGAGGAGACCACCCGCACGTCCACCTGCACGTCGGCGTCGCCGCCCACCCGGCGGAACCGCTGCTCAACCAGCACCCGCAGGATCCGGCTCTGGGTCTCCTTGGGCATGTCGGCGACTTCGTCGAGGTATAGGGTGCCGCCGTGGGCCCTTTCGAAGACGCCGATCTTGTGCGGCCGGCCGCCCTCGCCCTCCTCGCCGAACAGCTCGGAATCCACCCGCTCCGGGGTCATGCCGGCGGCGCTGATGACCACGAACTCGTTGCGGCCCCGCGGGCTGGCGGCGTGGATCAGCCGGGCGACGGTCTCCTTGCCCGAGCCCGGCGGGCCGGAGATCAGCACCCGGCTGTTGGCCGCGGCCAACTTGGCGATCATCTGGCGCAGCTGCTGGGCGGCCATGGAGCGGCCGATGAAGCCCTCCGGCGTGATCGCCTGCGCCCGCAGCCGGCGGTTCTCACGGCGCAGGTTCGCCGCCTCCAGCGCCCGCTCGACGACCAGCAGCAGCCGGTCGGACTTGAACGGCTTCTCCAGGAACTCGTAGGCGCCGCGCTTGATGGCCGACACCGCGGTCTCGATGTTGCCGTGGCCCGAGATCATGATCACCGGCAGGTCGGCGTCGAGGCTCTTGACCAGGTCGAGCAGCTCCAGGCCGTCCAGCCCGCCGCCCGACATCCATATGTCGAGGATCAGCAGCGCCGGGTTGCGCGCCTTGATGGCGGCCAGCGCCTCCTCGGAATTGGCGGCGGTCCGGACCTTGTAGCCCTCGTCGGACAGAATGCCGGCCACGAGCTCGCGGATGTCCGCCTCGTCGTCGACCACCAACACGTCAGCCGCCATGTCTCACCCTACCGCCTCTTCGCCGGCGCGCTCGGCGGCGGCGCCCGCCGCCGTCCGTACGCTGGCCGGAAGTCTCAAAGTCACCCGCGCCCCCTGTCCGGACGCCGCATCGGAGAGAATCAGCTCGCCCCCATGGTCCTCCAGGATTCGCTTGACGATGGCCAGACCAAGGCCCGTGCCCTTTTCCCGTGTAGTCACGTAGGGCTCGGTCAGCCGGTGCCGGTCCTTGGCCGGCAGGCCGACGCCGTCGTCCTCGACCACGAAGGCCACCCCGTCGTCGTCGGAGACCAGCTCCGCGGTGATCTGCCCCTTGGCGCGGCCGGCGCCGGCGATCGCCTCGGCGGCGTTCTTCAGCACATTGGTCAGCGCCTGGGCCAGCATTCGCCCGTCGGCAAGGATCGACACTTCAGGCGCCGGCTCCTTCAGCTCCACCTTCAGGTCCGGGGAGGCGACGCGCTGGGCGAACACCGCCGCGCGGATCAGTTCGGCCGCATCCTGCGGAGCGAATTTCGGGGCCGGCATCCGGGCGAACCCGGAGAACTCATCCACCATCCGGCCGATGTCGCCGACCTGGCGCACGATGGTGTCGATGCAGCGGTCGAAGATCTCCAGATCGTCCGGCGGGGCCGTCTTGCGGTACTTGCGCCGCAGCCGCTCGGCCGAGAGCTGGATCGGCGTCAGCGGGTTCTTGATCTCGTGGGCTATGCGACGGGCCACATCGCTCCAGGCAGCGTTACGCTGCGCGGCCACCAGCCGGGTGATGTCGTCGAAGGTCAGCACCAGGCCGCCTTCGCTGCGCCGGGCCCGCACCCGCAGCCGCCGGCTCTCGCGGCCGCGCAGCAGGTCGACCTCGGCCTCGGCCTCGCCGGCGCTTGCGGCCTGATGGGCGATCTCGGCGAACTCGGGCGCGACCTGCGCCAGCGGCGAGCCGCGGGCCTGGTCCGGCGCCAGGCCCAGCAGCGCGGCGGCCTGTCGGTTGGCGGCTGAGATGCGCCCCTCCCCGTCCAGGCCGATGACCCCGGCGCTGACCTCGGAGAGCACCGTCTCGATGAACTGCCGCCGCTCCTCGGCCTCTTCCCGGGCGCGGCTCAGCGCGCCCTGCTGCGCCTGCAGGTCGTGGGTCATGGAGTTGAAGGCGCGCGAGAGGACGGCGATCTCCTCCGGATCCCGCTCGGCGTCGACGCGGGCCGTCAGGTCGCCGGCGGCCACACGGCCCGCCGCTTGCACCAGCCGGCCGACGGGACCTGAGAAGGCGTTGGCGGCCGAAACGCCGAGCCAGACCGCCCCGATCAGCACCAGCAGCGCGGTCTCGAAGTAGCTGAGGGCGAACACCGCCTGGATTTCGCCGCGGCTCTCCTCGGCCTCACGGTAGGCCACCAGCGAGTCCTGGGCCTCGCGCAGGTACTGGAACATCTGGCGGTCCACCGGCCGGACCACATAGAGGTAGGCGCCGCCGAAGCCCTCGAGCTGGAACAACGCCCGCATCGAATCCGAGTTGGCGAAGTCGGCGATGAAGATCTCGCCTTGGTCGGCAGAGGCGAAGGCCTGGTCGCTGGGCTTGTCGAACCCCGGCGCGCTCTCGGCTTCGGCCCGGGCGAGGATCCGCCCCTGCCGATCGATCAGGTAGACGGCCAGGAAGCCCCGGTAGCCGGCCTGGGTCGCCAGGAACTCGTTGAAGCTGGCCGGATCGGCCGCCAGCGCCGGCTCCGCGCCCCGAAGGTCCCCGGCCATCTGGGACATGTTCTCTTGGACGTAGGTCGTCTGGCTCTCGA
>NZ_DATAGM010000338.1:0-4477 GCF_036263695.1 Phenylobacterium sp. | reverse complement strand
GCGCTTCTGGCCGATGGCGACGTAGATGCAATAGAGCTTCGCGCTCTCGTCGCTGCCGGCGTTGATGGCCTTCTGATTCAGGATGGTGTCGATCGCCACGGCGGTCTTGCCGGTCTGGCGGTCGCCGATGATCAACTCGCGCTGGCCGCGGCCGACGGGGATCAGGGTGTCGATGGCCTTCAGGCCGGTCTGCACCGGCTCGTGCACCGACTTGCGCGGAATGATGCCCGGAGCCTTCACGTCCACGCGTCGGCGCTCGGTGACGTTCTGGATCGGACCCTTGCCGTCGATCGGCTCGCCGAGAGGGTTCACGACCCGGCCCAGCAGGCCCTTGCCGACCGGCACGTCCACGATCTCGCCGAGCCGGCGGGCTTCGTCGCCCTCGGCGATGGCCTTGTCGTCGCCGAAGATCACGACGCCGACGTTGTCGCGCTCCAGGTTCAGGGCCATGCCCTTCACCCCGGCCTTAGGGAATTCCACCATCTCCCCGGCCTGGACGTTGTCGAGGCCGAAGATGCGGGCGATGCCGTCGCCGACCGACAGCACCTGGCCGACGTCGGAGACGTCAGCTTCTTCGCCGAAATTGGCGATCTGCGACTTGAGGATGGCCGAGATTTCGGCGGCGCGGATGTCCATGGGTGCTTACGCTCTCTTGAGGGCGAATTTCATTTGGTCGAGCTTCGACTTCAGCGAAGCATCGAACAGGCGGGAACCGACCTTCACGCGGATCCCGCCGAGGATGGCGGGGTCCACACGGGTGGAGATTTCCGGGTCGCGGCCCAGCGCCTGACGCAGGGCGGCGGCGACGCCCATGGCCTGGGCGTCGGTCAGCGGAACGGCGGTGACGACCTCCGCAGCGATGGCGCCGCGGGCTTTGGCCGCCAGGTTCTCGAAACCGGTGATCACCGAGGCCAGCAGCGAGGCGCGGCCGTTGGCGGCCAGCAGGCCCAGGAACTTGCGGGTGGTCGGGCTGAGCTGGGCGGCCGCGGCCACCGCCTGCAGCCCCTTGCTCTTCTCTTCCGAGCCGAAGGCCGGGGAGGACAGCAGCACGCGCAGGTCGCGGCTGTCGGCGAGCATCGCCTTCAGGCTTTTCAGGTCGGCCTCGACCGGGCCCAGCTGGTTCTGCTCGTTCGCCAGATCAAACAGGGCTTGGGCGTAACGTCCGCCCACATTCGAAGCCTTGGAATCGTCAGCCACTTAAGTGTCCGCCCGGTGCGTCGTGAGGGCCGCGGCGAACAACTTCGTCGCGACCTAAAGGCTTGAAAGCGCTTGAAAAAAGCACAAAACCCGGAACTGCTGCTTGCAGCCCCGGCTTAAGCCGCGCGCCTGATAACACGCGACTTTCCGCGCTGCAACCAAGGCCGGGCCGCTGCGGCGGCGTCATTGTCGCGGGCCGTGCGCGGCCGGCCCACGAAAGAGGGCGCCGGCGGTGCGCCGGCGCCCTCCTGGGACGCTCTATAAATAGTGGAGCCTGCGTCAGCCGTTGCAGGCCGCCAGCTTGTCCGCCTCGAGCTGCTTGAGATCGTCGCCGTAGGAATCCACCGGACCCACGGCCTTGACCAACTCCTTGCAGGCGCCGACGGCGACCGTCCGGTCGTTCGGCGCAGCGGAGACGCAGGCCCCGCCGACGCACTGGAACACCGCGCCCCCGGCGACGACCTTGGTCCGCGCGGCGACGCTGGTGCGCAGCTTCGCGACCACCGGCCCCTTCGCCTCGGCGATCGGAGCAATGAAGGAAATAGAGGCGACCGCAAAAGCGGCGGCGATGACGCGATGCAACTTCATGACTGAGCCCCCCTAGGGCCGAACAAACGGGTTCACCTGCGCGCCGTCAGCAGACAGCGACCGACCGCCGGTAACTTATCGGCGTTAATGTACTGTGCATCGGCCGCAGACCGGCGGCCGCGTTAGCGGCGGGGGCAGGAAAAAAAGAGGGCGCCGGCTGTGAAGCCGGCGCCCAGTGGGCTCGACAAATAGACGCTGGGAGTTGGTGCGCCTAATCCGAGAATGGGGTCAGCGGCCAGCGACCATGGTGGCCGGGGTGGCCACGGTGTTGCAGGCGGCGAGCTTGTCGTCGGCCAGCTGCTTGCGGGCGTCGCCGAACGAGGCGACCGGGCCGACCGACTTCGCCAGCTCCTTGCAGGAGGCGGTGGCGATGGTGCGCGAGGCCGGAGCCGCGGCCACGCAGTCGGCGCCTTCGCAGATGAAGACGGCGCCGCCGGCGATCACCTTGGTCTTGGCGGGAACGGCGTCGCGCAGCTTGGCGACGACGGGTTCGGCGGCGTCAGCGGTGACGGCGGCGAAAGACACGGAAGCAAACGCCGTCGCAGCGGCGAGCACGAGGTGCAGTTTCATATTGGGCGCCCTCCAGGGCTTCGGGGAGGAAATGGAATTCGACACGCCGGGCCGCCCCTGGGATCTGACCGCGGTATCCCCACCGCGGCCGGAGAAGCGAACCTAACAACGCTAAGATAACGCTGTTAAGATCGAGGGTGCAACGTCGAATTCTGCAGCGTCGCTATGCAGGATTGCAGAGGCGGAGCAGCGCCCGGGCGCTCTGGCGTGGCCGCTGGGGCGGGTCTGGGGTAAGTCCGGCCATGCCTCAGCGCACCCCCGAGATCACCAACCTGACGTGGGCCGATGTTCCGGCCGGCGCGATCACCCTGCCCCGCGGCGCCGCGCCTATCACCCTCGGCCTCGGCAGCGCGTTGGCCCGGCGGCCCGGTGATCCCCCGGGCCGGGTCTTCGCTCTCGGCGACCGCGGGCCGAACCTGAAGCTGTCCGAAGCCCTCTCCGAATTCGGCTTGATGGCCTTCCAGGCTCTGGATGCGCCGGGGGCCGCGAAGATCATGCCGCGCCTCGAGCTCGGGCCGACCATCTGCGAGCTGCAGGTGGAGGGCGATGGGGTCCGGCTGGTGCGCACCCTGCCGCTGCGCCGGCCTGACGGCGGTCTGGTCACCGGCGCGCCGCCGCCGCACGCCATAGCGGCCGAGCCGGCCTTCGACCTCGCGGCCCGGCCGATCGCCCCCGACCCGGACGGCGCCGACACAGAGGGCCTGGCCGCGCTGTTGGACGGCACGTTCTGGGTCGCCGAGGAATACGGCCCCTCGCTGCTTCGCGTGGCCGCCGACGGGACCGTCCGCGAGCGGTGGACGCCGCCGGGCCGCGCGGCGCGCGGCGCGCGCATCCCGCAGCGGCCCCTGCTGCCGCGGCTGGCCGCGGCGCGTCGCCCGAACCGCGGCTTCGAGGCGCTGGCCCTCTCGCCCGACGAGACCCGGCTGCACGTCGCCTTCCAGAGCGCGCTGGAGACGCCGGGCGAACCGGACGACCAGGTCCGCATCTGGACGCTGGACGCCGCGTCCGGAGCCCTCGTCGCCGAGCACGCCTACCGCTTCGACCCGCCGGACTCCTTCCTGCGCGACGCCGAGGCGGGGCCGGTGGACGCCGCCGTCCTGAAGATCTGCGACGCCGTCTTAATCGGCCCCTCGCGCCTGCTGGTGCTCGAGCGCATCTCCCGGTCGGCGAAGCTCTACCTGGTGACGCTGGAGGCCGCCGAGCGGGGCGAGCCCGCGCCTGCCGGACCGCTGCCGCCGCTGCGCAAGATGCTGCTCTTCTCGACCGACGAGCACCGCCAGATCGCGCCGGACCTCGAGGGCGTGGCGATGCTGTCGGATCGCGAACTGCTGCTGGTGACCGACAACGACTTCGGCCTCGGCGGGGCCGCCACCGCCTTCTACCGGCTGCGGTTCGACGACGCTTTGGATTGAGGCGCCGTGCAGATCCGGCGCCCTTTCGGCGCAGCGTCCCGCGCGTTCATATCTCGTAAACCTTCTCGCGCGTTTCGTGGCCCTGGGATAAAGGCTCCCGCCGGGGCGGGCGCG
The DNA here is from genome assembly GCF_036263695.1 of Phenylobacterium sp. GTDB lineage: Bacteria > Pseudomonadota > Alphaproteobacteria > Caulobacterales > Caulobacteraceae > Phenylobacterium. The sequence goes on along the minus strand of NZ_DATAGM010000338.1, from coordinate 596 downwards.
CAGGCTTAGGACGAGCTGAGACTTCATATGGCCAATGCGCAGCCGCCGTCGGGCGGTCGCCGGGGCGCACCGCCTCGCCCTCGCCGCAGCCCCCTGCAGGCGCTGTTCTACTGGACGACGGTGCTCGCGGTCTGGGGGCTGATCTTCCTGGTCGCCTTCTTCGCGGTGTTCGCCGTCGACCTGCCGGACACCTCCAAGCTCTACGACGTCAAGCGCCAGCCGTCGGTGCACTATCTCGACCGCTCCGGCGGGCTGATCGCGGTGCGCGGCAGCCAATACGCCCCGCCCGTGGACCTCGACCGGCTGCCGCCCTACGTGCCCAAGGCCTTCATCGCCATCGAGGACCGCTGGTTCTACTGGCACTTCGGCTTCAACCCGTGGGGCATCGCCCGGGCGCAGGTTTACAATATGACGCACGAGGGCGGCCCGCTCAGGGGCGGCTCGACCATCACCCAGCAGCTCGCCCGGAACCTGTTCCTGACGCCTAACCAGACCTACCGGCGCAAGATCCAGGAGCTGATCCTGGCGGTCTGGCTGGAGGCGAAATTCTCCAAGAAGGAGATCCTCGAGCTCTACCTGAACCGGGTCTACTTCGG
>NZ_DATAGM010000337.1:0-2787 GCF_036263695.1 Phenylobacterium sp. | reverse complement strand
GCGCTTGATGACCTCGTAGACCTCGGCCATCGCGTGCTGCGCCGTATGCCCCGCCCACGGCACGCGGCCTTCCGACAGCAGCAGGTCCACCATCGGCTCGGCGCCCTTCGGCCCGAGGACGAGGTCGATCGAGTCCGAGCTGCGAACGCCGTCAGCCATCCACCGCTTGATCACCTCCGGATCGTCCACCGTCGCCGACAGCCCCACCCGGCGCATGTTCGGCGCGAACTGCTGCAGGCGGGCGAGGTCGAGGGCCAGCAGGTCGCCGCGCTTGGAGGAGTGCAGGGTGTGGATCTCGTCCAGGATGACGCAGGAGAGCTGCTCGAAGTAGACCCGCGCACCTTCCCAGGCGCAGAACAGGGCCAGCTGTTCAGGCGTGGTCAGCAGGATGTCGGGCGGGCTCACCCGCTGGCGCTGGCGGCGCGAGACGCCGGTGTCGCCGGTGCGGGACTCGGCGGTGACCTTCAGCCCCATCTCCAGGATGGGCGCCATCAGGTTGCGTTCGACGTCCACCGCCAGCGCCTTGAGCGGCGAGATGTAGAGGGTGTGGATCCCGCGCGGCGCGTTGGCCGGCGGACGTTGCGAGAGCTCGATCAGGCTGGGCAGGAAGCCGGCCAAGGTCTTGCCCCCGCCGGTGGGGGCGATCAGCAGCGCATCGCGCCCCGCCCGGGCCCGCTCCACCATCGCCAGCTGGTGCGCCCGCGGCGCCCAGCCGCGCCTGCTGAACCACTCGGCGAAGGGCGGCGGCAACAGGTCGGGGGCGGGGGCGGCGGCTTCAGCCATGGTCCGCCTATAGCATGTTCCCGTTCCGTTTCACGCCTGGCGTGGCGGCTCGAACAGCTCGATGAGGTTGCCGGAAGGGTCCTCCAGCAGGATCTGGCGCCCGCCGGCGCCCTGGATGATGTCGCTGCGGAAGGTCGCGTTCTTGCCGCGCAGCTGTTCGACCAGACTGTCGAGGTCGTCGGTCTCGATCTGGATGCGGTTCCAGCCGCCGGGCTCCGGAGCGCGGCCCTGGGCGTCGGAAGCGCCCCGCCCCGCCGGCGCCGGGCTTGTTCATCAGCAGCTGCAGGTCGCCGCGCGAGACGGCGGCGAAGCCGGAGCCGAAGTGCATGTCGACCTTGAAGCCGAGCGCCTCGGTCTAGAAGGCGACGGCGGCGTCCGCGTCGTGGACGATGTAGCGGACCTTGACCGTCATGGCGCTCTCCCACTGTCGAGGTCGGGACGAGACGCTTGTGGAGGGCCAGTGTCAACGCCGCTGCGGGCCATGGACGCAGCGGTGATGTTCTCGTTCCGTTTCGGCCCAAACGGCGGTAGGAGACTCAGGTGAACGCCGTCTCGCCTGCCCTGGAGCTTGCGCCCGCGCTGGTGGTCCTGCCGGGCCCCCGCGCGGCGGTGGCGCACGCCGGCGCGGCCGAGATGGTCCGCCCGCCCGAGGCGCGGGACCTGCTGGAAGAGGGCCGGGTTCTGCTCGCCCATGCGGCGATGACCTCGCGCCGGCTCGGCCTGCAGGCGCCGGCCAGGTCGCCGCGCATCTTCGACGCCTTGGAGCTGTTCGCCTTCGTGCGGCCGGCGCAGTTCTGCGCGCCATCGGCGGCGGGGCTGGCGCTGGCCCTCGGTATGCCCGAGCCCAAGGGCGCGGCGCACCAGGCGCAGTCGCTGATGCAGGCCTGCCGGGTGCTGTTGCAGGAGCTGGCGCTGACGCCGCAGCCGAGTCGCGAGGAAGCGCTGGCGATCGCAGAGACCCTGGCCCGCGCCAGCTGGGCCTGGGGTCCCGCGGTAATCGGGGCGCTGCGCTCCGCCCCGGTCGGCGACGCCTTCCGCGGATCGGGCCTCGACGTTTGGACCCGCATCCCCGAGTGGGAGGACCAGGCCCCGCCCGGAGAGGCCGGCTCCAAGCCCATCGAGCCGCAAGGCGCCGCGGTGCGGCTGAAGGCGCTGCTGCACCAGGCCGGCCTCGACGAGGCGCGCCCGGCCCAGGCCGAGTTCGCCGTCGAGACCGCCTACGCCTTCCAGCCCCGCGAGCGCGAGGGCGAGCCGCGCATGGTGCTGGCCGAGGCCGGCACCGGCGTCGGCAAGACGCTGGGCTATCTCGCGCCCGCTTCCCTTTGGGCGGAGACCAACGGGCCCGCCGTCTGGGTCTCCACCTACACCCGCGCCCTGCAGCGTCAGATCGAGCGCGAGAGCGCGGCCATCTTCCCGGACCCGAAGGTCCGCGCCCGCAAGGCCGTGGTCCGCAAGGGACGCGAGAACTACCTGTGCCTGCTGAACCTGCAGGACTCGGTCAACACCGCCCAACTCGGCGGGACCGACCTGGTCGGACACGCGCTCGCCGCCCGGTGGGCGCGGGCCACCCGCGACGGGGACATGACCGGCGGCGACTTCCCGGCCTGGCTGCCCAGCCTGTTCGCCATCGCCCCGGCGGCTCAGGCGAGCCCTCAGAACCTGGTCGACCGGCGCGGCGAGTGCGTCCATGCCGGCTGCCCCCACTACCGCGGCTGCTTCGTGGAGAAGGCGATCCGCGGCTCGCGGCGGGCCGACATCGTGATCGCCAACCACGCCCTGGTGCTGACCCAGGCCGCGTTCGACCGGGCGCGGGCGGCGCGGGGCTCCAAGGCCGACGGCGAGACGACCCACCTGAAGCGGATCGTGTTCGACGAGGGCCACCACCTGTTCGACGCCGCCGACTCGGCCTTCGCCGCGGCCCTCTCCGGCGCGGAGGCCGCGGAGATGCGCCGCTGGATCCGCGGGCCCGAGGGGCGCGGTCGCCGCGGGCGGGGGCTGGAGGCG
>NZ_DATAGM010000336.1:0-4153 GCF_036263695.1 Phenylobacterium sp. | reverse complement strand
GGCCTTGGCCCACCAGCGCTATCCGCGGTGAGATCGCCGGCCGGTCCTGGAAGGCGACGATGAAGGTGGCGAGGTAGAGCGCCAGCGGCAGCACCCACAGGAACGGCGTTGCGGCGACGTCGGTGCTCAGGAAGGTGGTGGTTCCCAGCATCAGGCTCGATGGCGCAGCTGCGAGCAGGATCCATACCGCGCGCGTGCGCCACTCCGTTGGACCGGTGGCGCTTTGCGCGTCGGCGGCGGCGACGGGAGCCGGTGCGCCGGCGCCCCAGACGGAGGCTCCCACAAGGGCCGCCAGGGACACGAAGATGGCGAAAACGATAGCCCAGGCGTGGGTCTGTCCTTCAAGCGCGAGCAGCGGCTCGACTGCTGTCGGATACGCCAGGAGCGCCAGCATGCTTCCCACGTTGCTGGCCACGTAGAGCGCGTAGGGGTTCGATCCCTCGCCGTTCAGCCGGGCGAACCAGGCCTGCAGCAGTGGAGCTGTGGAGGATAGAATCGCGAAGGGGTAGCCGACGCTGATGGTCAAGGCCGCCAGCAGCCACCCCACGGGCGCATTCGGCGGGGGATCGCCGAGCACTCCGGGCAGGTGCAATGGCAGAAACCCCACGGCGAGCAGCAGCGCGGCAAGGTGGATGGCGGCCTGCGCCCTCAACGAGCGCAACTTCTGCAGTAGGTGCGCGTAGCCGTAGCCGGCCAGCAGGGCGGCCTGGAAAAACGCCATGGTCGTGTTCCACACGGCCGGCGAGCCCCCCAGCTTGGGCAGCAGCATCTTGCCCATCATCGGCTGGACGAGGAACACCAGCGAGGCGCTGGTGAAGATCGCAACCGTGAACAGCAGGGACACAGGGTTGACACGCGGAGCGGACCGCAGGGCTACGTCGGCCATCACCTGGCTCTCCTCGAAAAGGGCCGGAGTACCGTCGTTCAGCAGGGTTGACGCCCCCTTAAGGTTGCGAAGTCTGGCGCTCACCCGGTGCGGCGCCCGGCCGGGACCCGCTGCCCACTGGGCGAGCCCCGAAGGCATCCTGCACCTGGTGTTCACCTCCCGCCGCGGCCTGCGGCCCAGCGTGCGCGCGACGCTGGACGTCCTGGCCGCCGCCCTGCGCTCCGACTCCCCGGCCTGGCAGGCGCAGAGCGGGGCGCTGCTCTGAAGGCTGGATCCGCCGTCAGGCGACGTGCTCCAGGTAGTCCGTGAGGGCGTCGGGACCGGGGATAAGGCCCTTGGACAGGAGCAGGGCCGCCGCGTTGCCGCGGTGATAGGTCCCGTGCAGGCACACGTGCAGGATGATCTCGCCCCGGCGCATCCGCGCAGCCTTGCCGCTGGTGAAGACGAAACTCACCGGCTCCTCCAGGTCCTCCGGCGAGAGGCCGCGCGTATAGCCGCTGTACCATTCGTCCACGCGCCGGATGTCCTCGGCGAGCGTCTCCAGGTTCGGAAGGGTCTCCGATTGCGCCGCCCGAAACGGGTGCGGCAGGCCCTGGAGATGATGCTGGAATATCCTGTCCACCACGTGGAAGTGGTCGACGATGCGGAGCATGATCGCAGCCTCGCCCCCGTCCAGCCGGTCGAGGCTTTGGGCGAGCGCGTCGAGCAGGCCGCGGTCGGCCCAGAGCTTCATGTCCATGAGTTGCGCGTAAGCCGAAGGCGGCATCGGTCTTTCCCTGTTCGAACGCGGATGGGCGCGGGGCTTGGCGGCGCGGCTCAGGCCTCGGCGGAGGATGTTGGGCGGGATGCCGCGGGCTCGTGCGGTCGGTGCGCAACACCTGCGGTCGGCGTGAAGAACAGCAGGCGGCCAGGTTTCAGGACCTGCAGGCGATGCCAACTGCGCTTGGGTACGATCAAGGCCTCGCCCGGCCCGATCTCCGCGGCCTCGACGGCGCCGTCCTGATCGACCGTCGCCAGCAGGCGCCCTTGCAGGACGCAAAGTATTTCATCGCCGGCGGGGTGGATCTCCCAGTGGTCGGCATGCACCGATGCGTCGTCCGAAAAGTCGGATACTCCGATCAGGAACACATCGTCAGCATCGCTGAGCCCGTCGAGGAGCTTGCTGACGGTGAAGGCGCCCCGTCCTTCATCATAGACGAGGAATCGGTCCTGAAGATCGACTTTGAGTGGGGGCATCGGCGCTGTCTGTCCGTCCGTTGACTTCGAATGTGCTGGATAATACGAGCGATAGCTCGCATCGACTACTCGCATTGCGGAAGCTCCGGAAATGCCGCCGAGGCCGCTCACAAGCCCCCGAAAAATCGCCGCTCAGGCGCGGTCCCGCGCAACCGTCGACGCCCTGCTCGAGGCGACCGCTCGCATTCTCGTCAGCGAGGGTTTCGACCGCGCCAGCACCAACCGCATCGCCGCCGCCGCGGGCGTCAGCGTGGGCTCGCTCTACCAGTACTTCCCTTCCAAGGAGGCGGTGGTGGCCGCCGTCATCGCACGCCACAACCGGGACCTGATGCAGGTCGTCCGCGACGTGCTGGAGGAGGCAGCTTCGCAGCCGCTCGACGAGGGGGTGCGAAAGCTCGTCGCCGCGGCCATCGAGGCCCATCGGATCGACCCGACGCTGCATCGCGTGCTCGTCGAGCAGATCCCGCGGACCGGCGCCCTCGAGGACGTCGAGGCCTTCAACCAGGAGACCTTCGCGCTTTTCAGGGCCTACCTCGAGCGCCACAGGGCCGAGCTGCGCCCGGTGGACCTGGACCTCGCGGCCTTCGTGTCCGTGACCTCCGTCGAAGCCGTGACCCACACGGCGGTCCTGCACCGGCCCGACATCCTCTCGGACGAGGCGGTCGGCCGCTTGGTTGATGAGACCACCCGGCTGGTGCTCGGCTATCTCCGCTGATCCGCCGCCGATTTGACAAGCGGCGCCGCGGCCGCGACCAATCCCCCGAGTTGCGGCGGACGAGACGGGGACGGGCAGGCGTCATGATCATCGACTTCGAGTGCGACACCCCCACGCGCGAGGCGGTGGAGGACACCGTCCGGCTGATCGAGCAAGGGCGCGGCTTCGACAAGGAAGGCTACGCCCAGATGATGGCCCCCGGCTGGGCCGCCCAGCTGGGCATGAGCCTGGAGGAGTTCAACGACGCCAAGGCCTCCCGCGGCCTCACCGCCCTGGCGCTGGAGCTGTGCGAGAAGGACATGGCGCGCGCCTTGAGCCACCAGGAGGTCATCGCCATGCTGGACGGCGCCGGCGTCGCCATGGCCTGCATCGGCAACGCGGGGCGCCGGGCCAGCAACGAAGACGTCGCCCGCTTCGCCGCCGAATACCCGGACCGCCTGATCCCCTGGTTCCGCATCTGGGGCGACGAGGGGGAGGCGGGCGCAGCCGCCCTCGAGCGCGGCGTGCGCGAGCTCGGCTGCCGCGGCTTCGAGGTCTCCTGCTACCGCGAGAACCGCCAGATCAACGATCCGGCCTACTGGCCCTTCCTGGCCAAGTGCGTGGAGCTGGACATCCCGGTGCGGATCACCGCCGGCATGCATCTGCTCTCCGACCGCGCCTACGACCTGGCCCACCCAAAATACCTGGACGAGGTCGCCATCCGCTTCCCGGAACTGCGCATCGTGGCGGCCCTCACCGGCTGGCCCTGGGTCGCCGAGACCTGCGCCATCGCCTCGCGCCACAAGAACATCTGGATCGACTTCGCCTGCCGCCGCGTGAAGCACATGCTGGCCCCCGGCGCCGGCTACGAGGCCCTGATCTACTACGGAGCCCGCAATCTCCAGGACAAGGTGATCTTCGGGTCGGGCTGGGGGACGCAGGCGATCCCGCTGGCGCAGCTGGTGGCCGAGACGGACGAGCTGCCGCTGAAGGACAGCGTGCGGGCGAAGTGGATGGGCGGGAATGCGGCGAGGGTGTTGGGGGTGGGCTAGGGGGCAAGTGATGGCCGCTGCTGACCCATAGCCCACCTTCCGACGTCGTGGTCTCGTCGCCTGCGACAAGGGTGCGACGTGAAATTCTGGGACCGATGTGAATGGCCCCTTGACCGGCGGAGCGGTCTTCCATAGATAGCGCGCCTCGCCGGGAGCGACGGGGGCAACCTCGAAGCAACCGACGGACAAGGCTCTTGAAAGGTTGGGTGATCCTTCCTAGATGGAGTCTCCTGCGGCGACCGACGTCTCGATGACGGCGCTGCGGCGAGCGGTTCATCCGCTCAG
>NZ_DATAGM010000335.1:0-7312 GCF_036263695.1 Phenylobacterium sp. | reverse complement strand
ATCATCGGCACGACGTGGGTTTCGTAGTTGTCGATCTTGTCCTGGATCTGCTGCTCGGTCTTGGCGTCGCCGGACTTGCGGGCGGCGTCGAGGTCGCGGAAGAGGCCGCCGAGCTCACGGGCGTCGGCCTGGCGCAGGAAGGTGTAGATCTCTTCGATCAGCTCGGGGACCGAGGTCTTCTCGTGCATCGACTGGTCGGGCAGCGGGCCGAACTCGGAGCGCAGGGCGGCGACCATCCAGCCGGACAGGTAGATGTAGCGACCCTTGGTGGTGCCGAAGTGCTTCTTGATCGAAATCATCTTCTGCTGGGCGATGAAGCCGTGCCAGCAGCCGAGCGACTGGGTGTAGTTGGCCGGATCGGCGTCATAGGCCGCCATGTCCTTGCGCATGATGTCCGCGGTGTAGCGGGCGATCTCCAGGCCGGTCTTGAACCGGTTCTGCAGGCGCATGCGGGCGACGGCCTCGGGGTTGATCCCGTCCCAGGGGCCTTGCTTGCTCTTGATGAGCTGGCTCATCTCGATGATGTGGTCTTGATAGGGCATGACGCGGCCTCGGCGAAAAACTGAAGTTGACCGGGCCTTTAGCAGCGCCTGCGCGAGCTGGGCGATACGTTGTGCAGTGCAGTAGTATAACTTTACAGATCCTCGAAGTTATGTTGTAAGGTTCTTACATCCACCGGACGTGAGACCATGCGCGCGGACCGCCGCCTCTACCTCGGCCCGGCGCTCCGGCGAATCCGCCGCGAGCGCGGGCTGACCCAGTTCGACATGGCCCAGGACCTGGAGGTCTCGCCCTCCTACGTGGCTCTTCTGGAGCGCAACCACCGGCCGCTCAGCGCCGAGATGCTGCTGCGCTTGGCGCAGACCTACAACCTGGACATCGCCAGCCTGACCGGCGGCGGCGGGGCCGACGTCTCGGCCAGGCTGCAGCAGGTGCTTAAGGACCCGATCTTCGCCGACATCGAGCTGCCCTCGCTGGAAGTCGGCGACGTGGCAGGCAACTTCCCTGGCGTGGCTGAGGCCTTCCTTCGCCTCTACACCGCCTACCAGGAGGAGCACCTGGCGCTCGCCGACCGCGGCGCGGAGGGGCGTGAAGGCTCCGAGGCGCCCGATCCGGTGGATGAGTCGCGCAGGTTCCTGGCGGCGCGGCGCAACTGCTTCCCGCTGCTGGACGATGCGGCCGAGAAGTTCGCCGCCCTGATCGCCGACCACGACGGCAGCCTGCCCGGCTACTTCAAGGACCGCCACAACCTGCGGGTCCGGCGGATCCCCGCCAGCGTCATGCTGGGCTCCATGCGCCGGCTCGATCACCACCGGCGCGAGATCCTGCTGGACGACGAGCTGGACGCCGCCAGCCAGAAGTTCCAGCTGGCCCTGCAGCTCGCCTACCTGGAGATGGGCAAGGAGATCGACCAGGCGCTCGCCGAGGGCAGCTTCGCCACCGAGAGCGGCGAGCGGCTGACCCGCCGGGCGCTGGCCGGCTATGCGGCCGCGGCGATCATGATGCCCTACGGGCCCTTCGCCCGGGCGGTGGAGGCGCGCCGCTACGACGTGGAAGCCCTGGCCCGCCAGTTCGGCGCCAGCTTCGAGCAGACCGCCCACCGGCTCACCACCCTGCAGAAGCCCGGCCAGGAGCGGGCGCCCTTCTTCTTCATCCGGGTGGACCCGGCCGGGAACGTCTCCAAGCGGCTGGACGGGGCCGGCTTCCCCTTCGCCCGCCACGGCGGCGGCTGCCCGCTCTGGAACCTGCACGAGACCTTCCAGCGGCCGCGGCAGATCCTCACCCAGTGGCTGGAGCTGCCGGACGGGCAGAAGTTCTTCTCAATCGCCCGAACGGTCACCGCCGGCGGCGGCGGCTACGGCCGGCCCCGCGTCGACCGCGCCATCGGCCTGCTCTGCGCCGAGGAGCACGCCCACAAGCTGATCTACACGCAAGGGCCCGCCGGCCAGCGGCCGGAGGCCGCCACGCCCATCGGTGTCACCTGCCGCCTGTGCCACCGCACCGAGTGCACCGCCCGCAGCGCCCCGCCGATCGGCCGCCAGATCCTCCCCGACGACATCCGCCGCACGACGGCGCCTTTCGGGTTCGCGGACAGCTAGCTAGTCCTGCGGAAGGGGCGCCCGAAGCTCGCAGGTCAGTCCCTGCGGATCGAAGCGGAGATTGACCTCGCCGTTGAGCTCCGCGGCGAGGCCGCGTTCGAGCAGGCGCGATCCGAAACCCCGATGCGCCCGCGGCTCCACCGCCGGCCCGCCGCGCTCGGTCCAGGTCAGCGCCAACGCCGCCTTTGCGCCGGAACGCAGGTCCCAGACGATCTCAACCGTTCCGTCAGGCCGGCTCAGGGCCCCGTACTTCAGCGCGTTGGTGCCGAGCTCGTGGAAGGCCATCGACAATGATAGCGCCGTTCGCGCCGCCAGCCGGATGTGCGGACCCTGGTAGCGGATGCGGCGCCTGTCGCCGATCAGCGGATCGAGCACGCCGCGCGCGATCTCCTCGATGCCGACGCCCTCCCACTGCTCTCGCGTGAGGATGTCGTGCGCCGCGGCCAGGGCGCCGATGCGGTTGAGGAAGGCCTCGCGGGTCTCCGTAGTGCTCTCGGCGCCTCGCAACGTCTGCACCGCGATGGCCTGCACTGTGGCGAGATTGTTTTTCACCCGATGGTTCAGCTCGAGCACCATGAGCTTCAGGTGGTCCTCAGCGACCTTCTGATCGTGGATATCCTCGGTCGTGCCGTACCAGCGCACGATCCGTCCCTGCGCATCGCGGCGCGGCGAGGCGCGCGATCGTATCCAGCGATAATCGCCGTTCGCGCGGCGCGCCCGATGCACGATGTCGTAGGGGGCGCCTGTGGTTACAGATCGCGACCAGGTGTCGATGGTGCGCTGGACGTCGTCCGGGTGGAGTCCCTCGGCGTAACTGGAGCCCAGCCCTGAGTTGCCGGTCCACTCGCGCCAGCGCGGAGCGACGCGGTCCAGCTGCCCGTCGGGCGCGGCGGTCCAGGCAACCTGCGGATTGAGCTCGGCGGCGTAACGGTAATCCTCCTCGCTCTCCCTCAGGGCCGCCTCGGCCCGCTTGCGATCGGTGATGTCGAGGACGAACTCGAAGCCGGTTCCGTCCGGCAATAGCTTGGCGGCGAACAGCGCCCACCAGCGTGAGCCGTCCTTGCGGAAGTACTCCTTCTCATAGGGGGTCGTGCTGCCCGTCGCCCTCAGCTCGGCGAACGCCTGCTCGGAAATCTCCAGCCACTCCGGCGGCGTCAGCTTCTGCCAGGTCAGGAGCCCCGCCTCCAGGTCGGCCCGGTCATAGCCGCACATCCTCAGAAAGGCGTCGTTGGCGTCGGTGAGCCGTCCTTCCATGTCGAAGTAGATCGCGCCGACCGTTTCGATCTGGAGGGCGGTGCGGAACCTCGCCTCGCTGGCCTCCAGCGCCCGGGTCGCCAGTACGGCCTCGGTGACATCGTGGCCCTCGAAGATGACGCCGACCACCTGACCGCCCTCGTCGGTGAGCGGCTCGTAGATGAAGTCGAGGTACAGCTCTTCAGTTCTGCCGGGCTCGCGCTCCACCAATGTGCGGGCGTGGCGCACCACCATGCGCTCGCCGGTGGCCAGCACACGGTCGAGCAGTTCGAGAAAGCCCTGCCCTTCGACTTCCGGGAACACCTCACGGACAGTCCGCCCGATGTACGCCCGCTCTCCGAACAGGCTCCGATAGGCTTGATTGACGAACTCGTACGTGAGCTCGGGGCCGCGCGCGATCGCGATCAGACCCGGCGCCTGTTCGAAAAGGCGCAGCTGCTGAGCGGCTTCGCTGACGAGGCGGCGCTCGGCCAGGACGCGCGGCGTGGTCTCGGTGCAGGCGCAGAAAAAGCCGGCGACGCGGCCCGCCTCGTCGGAGACCGGGGTGTACGAGAACGAGAAGTACGCCAGCTCGACCTGACCGCGGCGGCAGATCGTCAGCTGCGCGTCCGCCATGTGAACCGGTTCGCCGCCGTAGGCCTGCGCCACGACCTCCATCAGGTCATCCCGGGTCTCCGACCAGACCTCAAGAAAAGGGCGAGCCAAGGCCGCCGGATGCCTCTCGGCCAGGATCTCCGAATAGGCCTCGTTGTAGAGCAGGAGCTGTTCCGGCCCCCAGACGATGAACATCGGCTGGCTCGACCCGAGCATCACCCCGACCAGGGTCTTTAGGGACTGCGACCAGGTGGCGGGCTTTCCCAGGGTCGTCGCGGACCAATCGTGAGCGGAGATCCGCAGACCCATCGGGGTGTCGCCGTTCAGGAAATCCGGCGGCTCAGCGCCAAAAAGGTCGAACGTCATCGTGCGGGCTTTCACTTGCACCGCAGTCAACGCTGCGATCGGTCATCAGGCGCCGCGTGATGTGGGGTGAAGCTGTTTTAAGTCAAGATGATGCCGTTCCGCGACGGGGGCCACGTCACGCAGAGCGGGCGGTGTCCTGCGCCTGTGGACTTAGCGCCGCGGCGATGCCGGCGATCAGGCTCTCCGGGGTGATCGGCTTGGCGACATGGGTGTCGGCCCCGGCCGCCTCGGCCGCCTGGCGGTGCTCGGGCGAGGCGTTGGCGGTGAGCATGGCGATGGGGACGGACGCGGCGCCCGCCCTGGCCTCCCGCCGGCGGATCTCGCGCACCGCCGTCAGGCCGTCCATCACCGGCATCTGCATGTCCATCAGCACCAAGTCGAAGCCGCCCGGGTTGAAGGCCGACACCGCCAAGGCGCCGTTTTCGACCACGTGCAGCTCGACGCCGAGCGGCTCCAGGATCAGCTGCACGACCTTCTGGTTGGTCGGATGGTCCTCCGCCAGCAGGACCCGCAGGCCGGCGAACCGGGCCAGCAGGGCGTCGTCGGCGCGGGCGTCCTCGTCGGCGGCGGGGGCCGAGCACTCGGCCCGGATCAGGGGAACGGTCACGGTGAAGACGCTGCCGCGTCCCGGCTCGGAGGCGACGGCGATCTCGCCGCCCATCAGCTCGACCAAGGATCGGCTGATCGAGAGCCCAAGACCGGTCCCGCCGAACCGGCGCGAGATCGAGCCGTCGGCCTGGCTGAAGCGCTGGAACAGCCGCACGGCCGCGTCGGGCGCGATGCCGATCCCGGTGTCAGAGACTGCGATGGTCAGCCGGGCGGCGGCGCCCTCCCCCGCCTGCAGGGCGACGGCGACGCGGACCTGGCCCTGGTCGGTGAACTTGATGGCGTTGGAGGCGAGGTTGGAGACGATCTGGCGGATCCGGACGGCGTCGCCGACGAACACCCCGTCGGCCGCCTCCGAATAGGCGATCTCGAACGCCAGCCCCTTCTCGTCGGCCCGGGCGCGCATCAGCTCGACAGCGCAGTCCAGCTCGGCGCGCAGATCGAAGGGCGCGGTCTCGAGGGCGAAGGCGCCGGACTCGATCTTGGCCTGATCGAGGATGTCGCTCAGCAGCCGCTCCAGAACGTGGCCGGAGGACTGGATCAGCCCGACCATCTCCTGCTGCTGGGGCGTGAGCCCGGTCCGGGCCAGGGCGCCTGCGACGCCGACCACGCCGTTCAGGGGCGTGCGGATCTCATGGCTCATGTTCGCGACGAACTGGCTCTTGGCCAGGTTCGCCGCCTCGGCCGCATCGCGCGCGGCCTCCAACTCCTGCTCCAGCGCCTTGCGGGCGGAGATGTCGATCACCGTGCCCAGGATGCGGACGGGACTGCCGGCGGCGTCGCGCTCGACGACGCGGCCGCGGGTCAGCACCCACTTGTGGCCGCCGTCCTTGCAGCGCATCCGGAGCTCGCAGGTGGTGTGAGGCGTGCGCCCCTCCAGGTGCTCGGCGTAGCTGTTCCGCAGGCGGTCCAGGTCGTCGGCGTGGACAAAGTCCTCGAGGTGCAGGATCGGCATGGCCAGCTCGCCCGGCGCATAGCCGAACATGGCCAGCCAGTTACGGTCGCCGTAGTAGGCCCCGTTGCGAAGGTCGTACTCGATCAGCCCGTCGCCGGCCGCCTCCAGGGTGACGGAGACCTTGCGTTCGAGGTCCAGGAGGTCGACTTGGCGGTCGGAGAGCTGGCGCAGCACCGCTTGGTGGTCGAGTGCGTAGCCCCGAGCCGCCACCAGCCCCGAGAGGACGAGTATCGAGATCGCCAGCGCCGGGAGGCCGAAGCCGAAGCCGAGCGCCGGCCCGACAAGGGCCGCCACGATCCCGGGCGCCAGAGACAGCCAGAGCAGCCGCCTCGAACCGGCGAAGTAGACGAAGATGTTTGTGAAGGCGCCTGACAGCCAGGCCACCCCGAGGGCCACCCCGACCGGCGAGGCATGGGCCAGGGAGAGCACGGCTAGCGTGTGGAAGATCCCGGCTCCGACGACGTTGCAGACCGCGTAGAGGTTGAGCGCCTTCTCCTGCGGCAGGCCCATCACATAGCGATCTAGCACCTGGGTGATCGCCGCTTCCCAGAGCAGCACCGCCGCCACCCAGCCGAGCGCCGCCGTCCAGGGCAGGAAGGTGAGCGCCAGAAGCGCAAACGCCCCTGCAGACGCGATCCGGCCGCGCTGGCTCGATTGGCCAAGCCGCAATGAGGTATCGATGCCGAAGCGCCCTTCGGCCGCGCGATCGCCGCCGGCGAGCGTAGCTCTATCCAACGCGGACCTCCCCTCGGCTCCGCGATCGCGCATCGCGGCGACGAATCCGTTTCAGAACGCCGATATTCGTCGCCAATGCCGAAAAGCTCGTTAAGGCCCGCGCGCCTGGGTGCAGGCCAACTGCAAGCTGATCGGCAACTGCATCGCCGTGCCCGGCCTCGCCGTGGGCGAGGTGAAGCGCGAGGTGGGACTGACGGCCCCGTCCCTGGCGGCCTAGGGCCCGAGCTCCGCAGCCTCGGCGTCGCTGTCCGGTTGCGGCGCCTCCACGCCCCCCAGCCCCAGCGCCTTCGCCACCCTGGCGTCCCAGCCGTAAGGGTCGGGGCCCAGCCTTACGCCGCCGTCCGGGTCCAGCACGGCGGTATGATAGAGCAGCCGGACGGGAATCTCGGTGGTCAGCTCAATCACGGTCGTCTCGCCCGAAGCTAACGCCGGCTCGAACGCGTCCGCAGCGCCGTGGCGCTCCGCGAGGAAGCGGGCGAACTCCACGGCTTTTTCGACGCGAACGCAGCCGTGGCTCCGCTGGCGCTGATCGGAGGCGAACAGCGCCTTGGCCGGAGTGTCGTGCAGGTAGATGGCGTGCTCGTTCTGCATGTCGAACTTCACCAGACCCAATGCGGCGTCGGGACCTGGCTTCTGGATCACCCGCCCATCCTGCACGACCATGTTGTTGCGCTGAAGGTAGGCCTCCCCCTGCGGGAGGATC
>NZ_DATAGM010000334.1:0-4603 GCF_036263695.1 Phenylobacterium sp. | reverse complement strand
CGAGATCTACGAGGCGCCAGCCAGCCGCTACGTGGCCGACTTCATCGGCGACGTGAACCTGTTCGAGGGCCTCGCCAGCAGCACGAGCGGCGACACCGCCCTGTTCGCCAGTCCCGACTGCCCCGGCGGCCTAGCCGCGCGGGTCGACGGGGGCGTGCCGCTCACCGGCAAGCTCTGCCTGGCCGTTCGCCCCGAGAAGATGGTCCTCCACCTCGACCCGCCGCCGGATGGGCCCAACCGGCTGGCCGGCAAGGTCGCCGACATCGGCTACCTGGGTGACTGGACCACCTATGTCGTCGAGCTGGAGGGCGGCCGCACGGTGCGCGCCGCCCGCGCCAACAGCGCCCGCCTGGTGGAGCGGCCGGTGGGCTGGGCCGATCCGGTCTGGCTCACCTTCGCGCCCGACGCGGCCGTGGTGCTGACCCGGTGAGCCGAAAGGACCGCTTCGGCCGTGCGGCGCTCGCGCCCCTCCTTTGGCTTGGCGTCTTCTTCCTCTTCCCCTTCCTGCTGGTCGCCAAGCTGTCCCTCTCGGACATCGCCCTGGCCGTGCCGCCATACGCCCCGCACCTAGACCTTCAGCGCGGCCTGGACAGCCTGCGGGCGTTCTTCGCGGCCCTCGATCTGGAGACCTACCGCCGCCTCGGCGAGGACCGCCTCTACCTCTCCGCCTACCTGTCGAGCCTGCGCATCGCGGCGATCTCGACGGGGATCCTGCTGCTCATCGGCTATCCCATCGCCTACGGCATGGCCCGCTGCCCGCCCGGGGCGCGCCAGGCGCTGGTGCTGGCGGTCATCCTGCCGTTCTGGACGAGCTTCCTGATCCGGGTCTACGCCTGGATCGCCATCCTCAAGCCCGCCGGCCTGCTGAACGCAGCGCTGGAGCCGCTGGGCGTGGGCCCGCTCAACCTCCTCAACACCGAGGCCGCCGTCCACATCGGCCTCGTCTACGCCTACCTGCCGTTTATGGTGCTGCCGCTCTACGCGGTGCTGGAGCGCCAGCCGGCCGAACTGCTGGAGGCGGCCGCCGACCTGGGCTGCACGCCGATCCAGGCCTTCTGGCGGGTGACATTTCCCATGTCGCTGCCCGGCGTCGCCGCCGGCGCCCTGCTCTGCTTCATCCCGATGGTCGGCGAGTTCGTGATTCCCGACCTGCTCGGCGGCTCAGAGACCCTGATGCTCGGCAAGGTGATCTGGACCGAGTTCTTCGCCAACCGCGACTGGCCGGCCGCCTCGGCCGTCGCCGTCGTCCTGATCGCAACCCTGATCGTCCCCATCACCCTTTACCAGCGCCAACAGAGCAAGATCTTCGGAGAGCGTCGATGAGGCGCGGCCCGTCCCTCTTCAACCTCGTCTCGGTGGGTCTGGGCCTTCTCTTCCTCTACGCGCCCATCGTCCTGCTGATCGTCTACTCCTTCAATGAGAGCCGGCTGGTCACCGTCTGGGGCGGCTTCTCCCTGCGGTGGTACGGCGAGCTCGCCCGCAACGAACAGCTGCTCGAGGCTGTCTGGATCACCGTCCGCATCGCCGCCCTCTCGGCGACCGTCGCCACCGTCCTCGGAACCCTCGCCGCTATCGCCCTGGTCCGCGGCGGCCGTTTCATCGGCCGCACCGTCTTCTCCGGCGCCGTGTACGCCCCGCTGGTCACCCCTGAAGTGATCCTGGGCCTCTCCCTGCTGCTGCTGTTCGTCGCGGTGGGCGCGCCGCGCGGCTTCTGGACCGTCGCCGCCGCCCACACGACGCTGACCCTCTGCTACGCCACCGTGGTGATCCAGGCCCGTCTCTCAAGCTTCGACCGCAGCCTGGAGGAGGCCGCCCAGGACCTGGGCTGCCCGCCCTGGCGCGCGTTCCTGACCATCACCCTGCCGATCATCGCCCCGGCCGTGGCGGCAGCCTGGATGCTGGCCTTCACCCTCTCCCTCGACGACCTGGTGATCGCCTCCTTCACCTCCGGCCCCGGCGCCACCACCCTGCCGATGCGCATCTACAGCGCCGTCCGCCTCGGCGTGACCCCCGAGATCAACGCCATCTCGACGCTGCTGATCGGCCTCGTCGCGACGGGGGTCATTGCGGCCTACCTGGCGCAGACGCGCAAACGCCTGACGTGACCCCCTTCCTTTCCCATTCCATGGGAAAGGAAGACGCTACAGCGGCGCCACGCGATCGAACCACGGCCGCGCCTGCTCCAGCTGGCCGGCGAGCCGGAACAGCCGCGCCTCCTCGCCCATCGGCCCGACGAACTGGATCCCGATCGGCAGCCCCTCGGCGCTCCAGGCCAGCGGCACGCTCATCGCCGGCTGGCCGGTGTTGTTGAACAGCTGGGTGTTGGTCATGAAGGCGAATAGCCGTTCCCGGAACGCGCCGGGCTCTTCCATCAGCCAGCCGACCGGCGGCGCCGGCCGCCCAGCCGTGGACAGCAGCAGCACGTCGAACCGCTCGAACAGCGCCGCCACCTGCCGGGTCACTGCGTGCACCGTCTGGATCGCCCGCACATAGGCCGACCCGCTGACGTCGGTGTTGCGGTACATGGCGAAGGTGCCGGGCTCCAGCTCGTGCGCCTCGATGGGCCGGCCGCGCCGCTCGGCCTCGGCGTCCAGCATGGCCGCGGTGCTGGCCGCGATCACCTGGCCCGCGGCCCTCGCCAACGCCTGCAGGTCGCCCGGGATCGCCGCCTCTTCCACATCGTGGCCCAGCGAGGCGCACAGCTCCGCCGCGTCCCGCACCGACGCCTGGCATTCCGGATCGATCGACGGCGCGGCGATCCCCTGGGTCGTGAAGGCGATCCGCAGCTTACCTGGGTCGCGCCCCACCTCCTCCACGAACGGCCGCTCAGGCGGCGCCAGGAAGTACGGGTCGCCGACCTGCGGCCGACAGACCACGTCCAGCAGGGCCGCCGAGTCCCGCACCGACCGCGTCACCGCATGCTGCATAGAGGCGCCGCCCCAGCCCTCGCCCAGCGGCGCGAACGAGACCCGCCCCCGGGACGGCTTCAGGCCGAAGAGGCCGCAGGCGTGGGCCGGCACCCGGATCGAGCCGCCGCCGTCGCTGGCGTGGGCCGCCGGCACAATGCCCGCCGCCACCGCCGCCGAGGCCCCGCCGGACGAGCCGCCCGGCGTGCGCGTCAGGTCCCAGGGATTGCGGCTCGGCCCGAACAGCGCGGGCTCCGTCACCGGCATCAGCCCGAACTCGGGCGTGTTGGTCTTGCCGAAGATGGCGAGTCCCGCCGCCAGGTAGGCCTTCACGATGGCGCTGTCCTGGGCGGCCACGCTGTCCTTGAACAGCGCCGAGCCGCCGGTCGTCCGCGTGCCCGACAGCTGCGCGCCCAGGTCCTTCAGAAGGAAGGGCGCACCTAAAAGCGGCCCATCCCCGCCCCCGCGCGGGGCGAACGTCTGGGTCACTGCGTTGATCTTCGGATTGACCTCTTCCAGCCGGGCCATGGCCGTCGCCATCAGCTCGTCGGCCGACACCTCACGCTTGGCGACCAGCTGCGCCAGCCCCAGTGCGTCGTGCCGCCGGTATTCGTCGAACCTCATCGCGATCCTCCTCGCCATCCGCCTTGCACTCGGCGCCCTGCGCGGCCAAAAGGTGGCGCAACGCCGGCTTAGCTCAGTTGGTAGAGCAGCGCTTTTGTAAAGCGAAGGTCGCGGGTTCGAGCCCTGCAGCCGGCGCCACGGGGATATGTTCAGGAGACCTCATGCAACTTCGCCCGCTGCTCCTCGCCGCCGCCTGCGCCGCGCTGGCCGCCTGCAATCAGGGCGGCGGGAACGAGAGCGCCTCCGAGCCGGCCGCCAGCGCGCCCGCCGCCGCGGTTCCCAAGGACCCCGAGGCCATCAAAGCCGCGCTCGCAGCCCTGCCCGCCCCCTACAACGCCGCCGACATCGAGAACGGGCGCAAGAAGTTCGGCCTATGCCGCTCCTGCCACACCATCGAGCCGGGCGCGCCCAACATGACCGGCCCCAATCTGCATGGCGTGTTCGGGCGCAAGGCCGCTTCGGTGGAAGGCTACAATTACTCCGACGCGCTGAAGGCCTCGAACATCGTCTGGTCGCCCGAGCCGCTCGACCAGTGGCTCGCCAAGCCTCAGGAGTTCCTGCCCGGCAACAAGATGACCTTCGTTGGCCTCAAGGAGCCGAAGGACCGCACCGACCTGATCGCCTATCTGATGGTGGAGTCCGGCTACAAAGCGCAGTAGCCGGGGGCGCCCAAATTGGGCACAACCGATACGCGTCTGCAACCTTGACGCGCGCGGCGGGCTAGGCGATCATCGTTACGCCAGCCGGACATCCGGCGGCCGGGACCCGGAGCACGCGGAGTCCCTTCCCCCCGCGGACGAGGCGATCCCCCAGCCCGTCCGCAAGACAGCCCATGATGACCTCGCCTTCCCCTGCTCGCAGGGGAAGGCGCCTCTTCGGCTACTCGGCGGCGTTGGCGACGCGCGCTTCCTCGCCCTGCTCGAAAGCCTGAATGCGGCGGGCGGTGTAAAGCGGCGAGCGGGTGTAGCGGGCCAGCACGTTGTAGAACACCGGCACGATGAATAGCGTCAGCAGGGTCGTGAAGATGGCCCCGAAGAAGATCACCACCCCGATGGTCTGACGGCTCTCGCCGC